>NZ_JAOSKF010000012.1:0-45521 GCF_027493735.1 Candidatus Kuenenia sp. | reverse complement strand
CATGATGCCGAAATATTTGTTGAATTCAAAACCTTTCACATTTTATTAAATAACAACTGATTCTTAACAAAATCAACTGACAAAACCAATTCAACCAATTAAAACAGTTTCACGGCCTACGACCTACGACATACGACTTACTATATAAGGGTGTACTTTCAATTTTACGTAAAATTTAATAGAAAGACGTGTTCAATTGCTTATACTGTAAGTAAGTGTAAAAAGACCGGTTAGGTAAATTGAAAGGAGTCAGAAAGTGATTATACAGAAATCTATTAAACTTGCAATGGAAGTATTTGAACAAAAAATGGAAGATTTTGCTGATAAAGTAAATGTGAAGGAACTTACCGCTGATTTTGCTATGGACTTTTCTGCAGCCCTGAAAGATGCTTTTTCTGAGGCAGGCAGAAAAGCCTATCAGAGATTTATCGAATTCCATGATATTAATGAAACGACACTGGAGATCAACGGCGAGATACTCCGCCAGAAGATGGTCAGTCCCAAGATCTTTCTGACACCCTTTGGCTTGATACAAATAGCTCGCTCTCTGTATCAAGCTGATGCCGGAGGAAAGTCTTATTGTCCTCTGGATAATTTTTGGGGCATGAAGGATGAATTTGCCACCGAAGAGGTACGTCAGGCCGTTGCATTTTCCATGGCTCATCTGACCGCAGATGAGACACAGCAACTGTTTGAAAAATGCGCATGGTTTCACCCATCGGCGACGGCAATCAAGAATATTACCGACAACATCGGTGACATTGTGGAAACACATGCTGATACAATTATGCAGGCCGTTCTGGACGTTCAGCAGATTCCACAAAAGACGGATGTTTTTGTTGTTAGCATGGATGGTGTTAATGTTCTTTTGCGGGAACAAGGCATCCAGCAAGGCCGCCCGGCACAACGTCCCAGCCTTAAAGCATCTTCGAGTGAAAATACCGCATATAAAAACGCCATGGTAGGGGCGATACCTGTTATGCATTGCCCTCCGGAGAAGAAGAAAGGCCTCAAAGACTGCAATCGTGTTATATTGCACGAATGCCCCAGGATGGAGCGACAGCCTTTAAACAGCAGCTTGAACAAGAAGTACTTGCAGCCCAGAAAAAACTTCCAGATAACACAACGAAGATCTTTTTGTGCGACGGCCAACGTTCGCTCTGGTCGTATGCAGAAAAGACTTCGATATACGATGACTACGAAAAACTGATAGATTTTTATCATACAACCGAACATCTCTCGAAAGCCGGCGAAGCGTTGTTTGGCAAAAGTAACGATTCGAGCAACGTCTGGTACAATAAATATCGCAAGAAGCTTCTTGAGGACAGCGACGGAGCAGAATCTGTTCTGCGTTCGATGGCCTATTATTCTAGAAATCTGCCGAAAAGTCGTCAGGAAAAATTGGCGGTAGAGATAACTTATTTTATGCGTAATCAGGATAAAATGCACTACGCTGATTTCCTTGCCCGCGACCTGCCTATTGGTAGCGGCCCCGTTGAAGCAGCTTGCAAAAGTATTGTAAAAACACGTTTGGGTCGTAGCGGTATGCGGTGGAATCGAAATGGCGGGCAACGTATTCTGCATTTGCGCTGCTTTGTTAAATCGAACAGATGGGATGCATTCTGGAAGCAATATATTCAACTCAAGCGTTCCGCATAAACTCATTATCTTACGTAAAATGAAAACTACACCCCTATATAATGTGATAAACTGCATTATATTGGATTTTCCAGGGTCGTGCCATAGTAATGGACTAAAATAACGTATTTTTACAATCTCGCTAAACATATTCTATAATCAAGATTTAACCTCAATACCCTTCAAATATTGTTATACACGTGTCAGGCATATTCCATAATCAAGGTCTGACCACACACTTTTATTTATGCAGTTGTACTTTCTTCAAACGCTAAAATATCAACTGTCATCTTTCCCCTCAAGTGGCTTTTGCTCTGTGCCAAACATTCAAGGTCCTTATAAACACCACTTGTCAGGTATTTTTCCCCACACTGCTGGCAGACACCTGCCTGAACGTCTTTAATAACTACCAGATCATCACCCCAGCGATAGTCAATTGTGACCTGCTGCTGAATTACCTTCCCTTTACAAAAATAACAGGTATCAAGCATTTTTAAACCTCCTTCCTTCGTGTTTATGATGCGGATGTGTGGATAGGTTTAATTTTTTGTGGTGACCAGTGTTGTCATAACGAAAGACAATCCTATCGGAGGAATCCATGTATTGATAAACATACATTAAACGATCTGCTGTTATCTCTACATCAACAAATTCACGCCAATGTAAAATAGAACTATCCATAAATTGAAGCTTACCTTGAATAAAACCTTCATGTGTCCCGCGTTTATCATACGTAACATTTGATAATTGGATAACAGAACATGATTCAACAACTTTTTGTATCTGAATAAAATAGCCTTCAATTCGTAAATTGGATATCCCTTATTGCTCCTGCCTTCTCCCTTAAACATTTTAATAATCTCGACTCACCAATCCATTCCACAAAATCCATAGTCATAGTCTCTTCAAATTCATCATTTTCGTAGCGAGAGATAAAATCTTGCGTTAGCATCTGATATTTTTTCTCAAATTCCTGTAGCCTTTCTTCCGTTTGCCTTATCCCTGTTTCCAGTAGGCGCAACTCATTTGCCAACGCTGCTTCCACTAATGGTTTTATTTGACGATTCCGTTTGGAAATCAATCTAATGTCAGTCATTCTAAAACTCCTTTAAGCATTGTGCGATAAATTTAATGTATATTCTTTTCTTCACTTTCGTGCTTTAATTACTTGATAATTATACCAAATTTTATGTTATTTCAATATTTCATCCTTTTTAAACCTTTTACGAACTACGAAGAGGGGCACAATGTTTTGAATATCTCTCACTAAATTGAACAATTAAGTTCTATTCCCTATATTTCATTATAATTCATAAATTTTTCAGCCGCCGAGTAGGCAAGGAGGAGTTTCACCTCCAAGCCTCTCACAGAACCGTACGTGACAGTCTCCTGTCATACGGCTCGTGTTATTCTTGATATGCTTCAACAGTATCCCATTTTCCAGTGATAAAACAACGCTGGGTTAGCTTGTCTTATCGAATTGAGCTTTGCCACTGATTTCTTGCGGTATGCGTTTACCACCTGGCTGTACTCAATCGGCACTGTTTTGCATACGTGTGTATTCATTTGTTAATCTTCCCCAAGAGGGTCTTCTCCCCCATCATAAGGTTGTTGTAGTGAATACTGCACTGAATAAACTAAGCCCTTCGCTCCTTTCCACTTTCGCGGAATATCTTCACTCGTATGGCTTAGTCCGACTTCCGTTTCACGTCTTTTCCAGACGTTACCCCGAAACGGATATCCCGTGTTCCATAATAAAGCCCAACTTTAAGTCATGTCGCCTGTATAACGGTGGGCACATAGCCAGTAAACAGGTCTCCGCTATGCTTGTTTCTGCATCCTTAGCACAATGCGATTTTGCCCGACAACTTATGCGATTTCGTTACTTCTTCAGCGATTCATTTGCATTCATCTCTTAAAGTCACACCTGATGGATTTTCTTCCACCTTTTCTCTATCCGTTCACTACAGCAGCTTTGCAGCTTTTGCAGCGTAGAGCGGTTTGGCAACCCCACCTGTATGGCGTTGCCGATACTTCGCAATGGGTAGCACTTCCATTGTTGTATCATCTTTATTACAGCATGTTAAAGAACTTCGTTATTCCTTAACTTCACGGCACAAACTAAGACACCAAGGCAAAAAGGTTTTCAAAAACTTATTATTACAACTATTTTGTGTTTCTCTTCGTGGCTTTGTGGCTTCGTGGCAATAAGGTACAAAGTATCTTAAATCTTAAATAATTGATCAGAAATCGCTATATTAACGCAAGAGAAAATATCACTATTCATTATTTAAGAAACGTATTTCTACAATCTCGCCGAGCATATTCTATAATCAAGGTCTGACCCCCACCCCCTTGGGTATTGCCCACCTTTTTCACTGTTTACCTGAACCCCGATTTTCGCAAAAACCGCCTTTCGGGATCCATCTCATACCCCGCTGGCGGTTCTTTTTCTTTCTCCCTGTCCCAGAAGCCTGACACTATGGTTCCATCTTCGGTCATTGGGGTATGGGTTTGCCACTCATAGGCTTCCACAGCATGATTCAGGTTTGTGCCAATAATCTCAGGTAGTACATAATCTGCAATCGGCTTTAACCGCTCCCCTGTATCTGCTTTCTTATATGCATGAAATCCCAGTAAATCCGACACAGCCACAAAATCCTCGGTCCGAAATTCGTTCAGCTTAACCCGAAACAACTCCTTGATCTTGTGAGCCAATTCAGCCCATATTTCTTTATTTGTCATAACACAACCCCCCATATAGTATAAAATAAGGTGTACTCTCTTTTATCAAAGCATTCTATATTCAAGGTGACCCCAATTCCCCCACTTCTCCTTCTAAGAAGGTTTCAAAAGTCTTGCATTCACCAGAGACCTTTAACCTTTAACAATCTTCCATAATGTTAGAAAAATCAATTTCATATCTGTGGAAAGGCTTCTTTCATTAACATATCTATTATACAGTTTTATCTTTAACGGAAGGACTTCTTTTATATAACCGCCTTCAGGGTCTTTGAATTTTTTCAACACACACTCCTCGTCTCTGAACTCAATAGCAGCATAATCTGTTATACCTGGCTTTACTTTCAATATATTTTTGTAATCATCTTTAAACATCTCAACATATTTTAATACCTCAGGCCTGGGTCCTACAACGCTCATATCACCCTTGAGCACATTAATAATTTGCGGAAGTTCATCAAACTTTGTTTTTCTTAGAAACCTCCCAATCTTCGTGATACGAGAGTCACCCGCAGAGGTAATCTGCGGACCGCGTTGTGATGCGTCAACAACCATTGTCCTGAATTTGTATAAACTAAATAGCTTGAAATTCTTCCCTACCCTTTTTTGTATAAAAAAGACAGGCCCGGCGCTGTCAAGTTTAATAAGGATTGCAATCAGAAGAAAAAGCGGAAGAAGGATAAGCAGTGAGAAAAAGGAGGAAATAATGTCAAACAGACGCTTCATTTTTTTATAGGTTAAAGGTGGTAGGTTTTTGGTTTTGGGTAGTAGGTTATTGGTATTTGGTAATTATAGTTCATTTGGTATTGTTTTTTATCTTCCAGGAAATTAGGGATTTTTCCAGAGATTTTAACATCCTGCTGCATTCTTCATATCGATTAATCAAATCTTTAAACTTTAGCTCTTCAATATATCCTTTTCTAAATGTCATTTTAAGATGATATTTCGTTTCTCAGGAGCATTCCCGATTTTTTGTAACCGTTTGTGTGATTGGGGCAAAACAATGCTGCAAGGGATGTGGCAAGCCTGTCCCCCGCTGGCGGGGGATTAAGGGGGTGGAATTGTCTGCGGAGGAAATCTGGGAGGTTTATAACATGAATAGCCATAAGTTTTTCTTCTCATTCCTACGTTCTGCGGGAATGCATGTCACGAAACAGGATAAAATTGTCCATTTGACCAGTCTGCGGAGCGTGGGAAAGAGGGTCAAATTTGTTTTCATAATAAAGGGGTAGTTGAATCGATGGAGAAATCCAGTCCACCCCTGCACCCCCGCCAGCGGGGGACATAGTTTGAACAACAGGAACATTCCCGATTTTTGGTTAACTAATTGTACATTGTACATTGTAGCACAAGCATCCTGCTTGTGGCATTTTACCCTCAAGCTGGAAGCTTGAGTTACTATTCTTCCACTCCCCCTGCTAATTACATTTTTACAAAAATCGGGAATGTTCCCTGAAGCATCGTTTCTCTGGTTTCTCCCAAAGCCCTGTTTCTTCCTTCAAGATACATATTCACATGCTTATTATTCCAACCTTCTGCAACATTTGCAGGAGCAGAATTAGAAGCGCGTCTTACTTGTGACCAAGTTCATACAGCTCAAACTTTGGAAGTGTAAACGTGAGATCATTCACCTCTATATGCAAATCACACATTTTTTGATATACCTCCAAATCTTCATAACTTTCAATTTTCCACCTAACACCTTTAACCCAACACCCCTCACCTAACTTCCGCCGCCCAAAACTATCTCTCTCACTGCTTCCACAACCCTGACCTGGTCTTTCTCAGTCATTTTTGTATACAGAGGCAAACTAACTGCTCTTTCATACACAGCTAAGGCATTAGGAAAATCCTGCGGTTTAAGATTATACGTATCACGCCAATAAGGATGTAAATGGAGCGGTATAAAATGAACACTACAACCAATACCCTTTTCAGCCATCAGTTCAATAAAGCGGTCGCGGGAAATAGAGACCTCTGGTTTTAAACGCACTATATACAAATGCCATGCGTGCAGGTCATACTCCTGCGCCTTGGGAGGTAAGGTAACCGGCAAATCACTAAATGCTTCATCATAATACGCTGCCATCTCAGTGCGTCGTTTTTGAAACGCCCGTGCCTTTTTCAGTTGATGAATCCCAAGACTTGCGGCAACATCGGTCATATTATATTTAAAGCCAGGGGCAACCACCTCATAATGCCAGGAAGGTTTTGTTGCAGTGTATCTATTAAACACATCACGATTAATTCCGTGCAATCGCATTACACGACACCGTTTTGCAATCTCAGCATCACGAAGTACAATCATTCCCCCCTCACCAGTTGCAATAGTCTTAGTCACATAAAAACTATACACCGTAGCATCAGTTTCAAGCGTACCAACCAATTTCCCATGATACGTAGTCGGCAATGAATGCGCAGCGTCTTCAACTATCTTCAATCCGTATTTTTTGGCAATTGCCATAATCGGATCCATATCGCAAGCCAGTCCAGCAAAATGTACCGGAATAATCGCTTTAGTACGTGGCGTAATCGCGCTCTCTATTCTTAATGGATCAATGTTAAGAGTATTTTGGTCAATATCAACAAAGACTGGATGTGCGCCTAAATAGCGAATCACCTCTGCCGTTGCCGTAAAGGTGTGTGGGGTTGTAATTACTTCATCTCCGGCACCAATTCCCAATGCCTCTAATGCTAAGTGCAACCCTGCCGTAGCAGAATTTACGGCAATTGCCTCAACCCCATCACCAATAAAAGCAGCAAAATCCTCTTCAAAGCGTTTCGTTTTAGGTCAGGTCGTGAGCCATCCGGAGCGAAGTGAGTCGACCACTTCAGCGATCTCTTCTTCACCAATATCCGGCAGGGCAAATGGTAGGAAATCATTCATATATTTTTATTTAAACAAAACTACACCTCGTAGGTGCAGGTGCGCCTTCTTAAACCTTCCAAACAATAAACAAAGGTAGTATTCCCGATTTTTTGTAAAAAAATTCAAATGTAGGGTGGATTAAGCGATAGCGAATCCACCATTCCATATCATTATTGTTGGATTCAGCTTCGCAGTGACAAGGCACGCCTTGCCACTACAATTTACATAAAAAACCCTGACAGGGTTAAAATAAAAAAGAATGCTTGCGATACAATACCCCTCTTACAACAGGCAGGTGTGAAGATTTACAAAAAATCGGGAATGCACCTAGTAAACCTTCCTTATTTCTTCGAGGAAATCCTTTGTTGTTCTAACTTTAATAAGGGAGCATTCCCGATTTTTTGTAAGTGTTCATGGAGTTGGGGCAAAACAACCCTGACAGGGTTTGAAACCCTGTCAGGGTTAACACTACTGTACGTTTTATTAAACATGGCGGGAGTCACAAAAAATCGGGAATGCACCCCTTTAATAACAGCTTTAACTTTATCTGTAAAGAAGTGCGAATCACCCGTAAGCAGACAATCTACCCTTGCATAAAGCGCTGCGGCCAGTATCGGTATATCTTTTTCATGGGCTATCAACTCTTTTGCCTTTGCCAATTCTCCTGCATATTTCTTCCTCGCTAATATTTCTATATCACACAAAGCTCTGTCTATCTCCGATAGGGCAATCTCAAGGGTACGTTCTCCGAGGTATTTTAGCTTCTTTTTAGTAACCTTCTTGAGTTCGTCAACCACATCCTCACTGGTAATCAGGTACAGTTCCGGCATATTCAATATCTTAGACTCGCTGCCCTCAAAAAAGATACCGGAGATAAGAATATTAGTGTCCAGAAATATTTTGTACCTCATCTTCGAATATTCTCAATCTCTTTCAACATCGATGTCTCAGTGATACCCTCCTTCTTTACAAGCCATCTCAGATATGTCCTGCTTTTTTCGGCATACGCCTTTCTAAGCGCAGCATTTATAGCTTCAGACACATCAGAAAATGTACCAAGCCTTACCTCTTCTTCTATCTTTTTATACAAATCATCTGGTATATCCATAGCAACCTTTTGCATTCTTTATTACCTCCTTTAAACATCTTAATCAATTTCAATTTCGTGTTCAAGTAAACCCTGTTAAATAAGGTGTTGCTTGTGAGTGCGGATTAAATAGCCGACAGCGACTCATCATATTACCCCGGATTATATTATAGGCATTCTTTTTTAAACAGGGTAAATATTGTGGTGTATCCATTCTTGTTGCTATATACCTTTAAGGAAAAGGGCAATTTCTATTAAAGCCACACAAGCAGCTTATAACCTGCTATGCCTATCCATTCATGGATTGCAAAATAAGATACGGCAAAGCTTCCCACCGGGGGAAAAACTCAAAGGGTAAGGGGGAGAAAGTCGTCTTTCATTTTGTGCCTTGGCTATCTTTTTTTATTGTAACCAGATAATGTGTTCTCAAAAATGGCATCTTCTCCAGGAGATAGCACAATAGCTATGAATACGGGGCAAGGGTGATGCATTTGAGATCGATTTGGCAATGGGGAAAGAGTTCGTAAATTTCTTTCTTCTTTACGACTTTCACATCGGGGTTTTTGGGGTTGTACAATAAAGCAATTTTATAAACTCATCATAAAATCAACCTCTTTTTTCCCATCCTGGTCAAGGTCTTTATAGAATTTATTAAAATCGGTCTTTGCCTCTTCTTTATTAATTCTCAATATCTTTACGACTTCATTAAAATCATCGGTTGATAACTTTCCAAATTCCTTTTCAAATATCCCTTTGACTAATTGTGCTACCTTTTCATACCTGTCATTGCTCATAGTGTCTCCTTATTTCTCTTACAATTTCATTTTCTATGACAATCCTTTATCACCCTTATCACCCTATCAATATCACCGGTCGTCATCGCAGTCCCGGATGGTAAACAAAGCCCTCTTTTAAAAAGGTCTTCACACACTGCACCGCCGCGCATGGAACAGCCCTTAAAAACCGGCTGCATATGCATCGGTTTCCAGACAGGGCGGGATTCGATATTCTCTCTTTCCAATGCCTGACGGACTGCTTCCCGGTCAGCACCAAAGTCCTCAGGCGTAATCAGTATGACGGTCAGCCATCTGGTCGCTCGCCCGTATGAGGCCTCAGGCATGAATTCGATCCCAGGCATATCGGCCAGTACCTTACGGTAATAGTCACATATCCAGCGCTTCTTTTCGACACGCTCATGCAGAACGCGCAACTGGCCCCGGCCAATCGCCGCAACAATATTGCTCATCCGGTAGTTGTACCCTATCTGCGTATGTTCGTAGTGAGGCGCAGGGTCACGGGCCTGCTGTGAAAGGAATTTTGCCTTTTTTATCAGGTCCCCATCGTCTGAGGCCAGCATCCCGCCCCCGGACGTGGTGATGATCTTGTTTCCGTTAAAAGAATACACCACAAAGGCAGATCCCTTCCCGGCATGTCGTCCCTTATACGTTGCACCAAGGGCCTCAGCCGAGTCTGAGACAACTGGGATATGGTACTGATTACAGATATCGAGAATCCTGTCAAGGTCAGCAGCCTGTCCGAGTATGTCTGCACTGATGACCGCCTTCGGGAGATTGCCCTGCTTATTTCTGAATGACAGCTCTTCTGCCAACAGATCAGGGTCCATATTCCATGACTTTGCCTCAGAGTCGACAAATGACAGTTTTGCGCCCTGAAAAATAACCGGACTCACGCCACCAATAAAAGTGAAAGATGGAGCAATCACCTCATCGCCAGGGCCGACACCCAACAGACGCAGGGCAAGATGCATTGCGCTGGTGCCGCTCGACACGGCCGCCGCATGCGGAATACTTACCATCTCAGAGAATTCCCGCTCAAACGCATCAACATGTGGCCCAACCGGCGCAATGTAGTTGCTCTCAAAGGCCTGTTTGACAAATTCAAGCTCCTGCCCGCCCATGTGAGGCGGAGAGAGAAAAATACTTTTATTTAACTCAGCCATTTATTGAATATTTGTTCAAATAATTACTTATTATTTCGGGTGTATTCCCGATTTTTTGTGATTTCCGCCATGTTTTAATGAAACGTTGCAGTAGTGTTAACCCTGACAGGGTTCCAAACCCTGTCAGGGTTGTTTTGCCCCGACTCCATGAACGCTTACAAACAATCGGGAATGCACCCATTATTTCTTCTAAAACATCTCTCAATTTCGGAATCTCAGAATTGAGAATAGTTCCCTCAAAATGCTTGTGATTTTTAAAGCTTAACATTGGTTTATGCACAGCATTATCATATCGGAATATTATATTGTCTTTTTATCCTGGTAATGGAATGCATAAGAAAGTTTTTCAATCTTGTATCTCAGGTCAACATATTCAGTAACAAATAGCTTTGAATCATCAATGAATTGTATAATTGTTTTTATTAAACCAATCTTTTCTGTCCTGGAATCAATCTTTAGTTACGATGTTATAATAAAGCCGGATTTTGAATATTCATTAATTATCTTTGCAAATTCTTGCAAATATTCAGCTATTAACATATTCAATATCTTTAAGCTTTTTCAGTTCATCAAGAATTCTATCCCGTATTTTCAATTCACCTGCCCATGTAATGTATTCATCATCACCACCTTTTAAATCTTCTGTAGTAAATTCCTTTAAAAATATTTCTGATGAAACCTCATATTCCCCTTCAAATTCTTTTATTTCCCTGTTCGTCCTATTCAAACCAATTTCCAGTCTCTTTATTTCAGCAGAAATAGCAGATTTAACTATCTCTTCTGTCGCTTTTTCTTCAGCTATAATTTTCAATTTACTCATCAAAACACCCCCTCTTCATAACCTCCCAATTTCCCATCTTTTCAACCTCACACCTTCCCAACTTCTTAATTTCCCGTTTAACCAAAAATCGTCTGGAAAATATATTTAATATCATTAATAAAGCTATAATTCTCAACATATTCACGGTTTAGCTTTACTTTATCAGGGAAAAGCACCTCTCGATTATATTTTTCCGGATCACCTTGCGCTGCCAAAATCTCTTCCTCATTTTTGTATTTCAATGTTGCCGGGCTTGTAATACCAGGCCTTACAGACAAAATCACCCGATCATCACCCGTTAGCATATCTGCAAAACCAGGGACATCAGGCCGTGGTCCTACAAAGCTCATATGCCCAAAAAACACATTAATCAGTTGAGGTAGCTCATCAATCTTTGTCTTGCGGAATAATCGACCAAGCGGTGTAATCCGAGGATCATGTGTAGTAGTAACTGTTGTATCAATGGATGGGATATAACGCATTGTGCGAATTTTAATAACCGTGAAGGGTTTCCCATGTTTCCCAATACGTGTTTGAGTAAAAACCCCACTTTCCCTCGTATCAATTAAAGCCGCTATATAAGCCAGAATGATAATCCAGCCTGTCAGGATCAAGCCTATTGAAGAGACTACAAAATCGAAGCCTCTTTTTAAAAATCGGTTAAAGGGGGATAGTCCTTGTTTTGGCTTTCCCAATCCATTGACTTGTCTGTTATTCCCGGGTGTTTCTTTTTCCCGTTGTATTTTATATTCTGCAATTGTCATAGAGATTGTTTAATAATTAAGATGCGACCCTTTTCGTTCTCTTTTATGTCTTATGTCTTATATTTTTTGACTTACGACTTAAAACTTATGACGTACGATTTGTATTTATTCGACTTTCGACTTACGACGTATGACTTATTTTTTTTAAGTCAGCAATCCCCATATTGACCCAAGTCCGTAACTGAAATGAAGGATTGCAAAGACCATGGGAAGGCTAAAGAAATATCTGTTCCCATGTTTATATGAGAGCATGGCCGAAGAAAATACATTGGCCAATGCATAACAGCCTGAAATTACAGCCAGAAGCCCACAACCGAGGTCCAAAATTATGTATTAAAATACCGGCAATAGAGAGAAATAATCATCTCCAATTGCTTAAAAATTCCAATCTACTTCTCGTGTCTATATCATTGAGCGAGAACCAGAGTTTCATAAATCTTTTTAGAAGAATTCCGACCGGCAGTTGGTCAGATAATATTATTCCTGCATGCTCTTTTCCGTTTCTCAAATATTCATTATGCAGGATGGCAAAATCTCACTTATTATGGGTAAATATCGCTCTTCCTTCTTTCGTAGCATAAGCAAGTTGTTCCTCGTCAGACTTTCCATCATTTCTTACCTGCTGGGTGGTAACTGCATTAACCCCTCTGTTTATGAGTGCTTGTGCAAAAGCCAGCGGAACATCTTCGTCAAGATAGGGCTTTATCTTTATTTCTGAATAAGTTTCTTAATGTTTTCTTCACTATTTTCATCTGTCTCCTTATCTATATCTTCCTGATGCTCATAATAGTATGATAGAGCATCATGTATTTGCGAAAGTGTAAGATGGGGGAATTCTCGTGCAAGTTCTTCAGGCGAAAGGCCGAGTCTGTAATAGGCCACGATATTCGATACCCTCGTCCTTGTTCCAACGATTATTGACTTTCCTCCGCCTATATCTTCTTTTGAAGTTATATATGGATGAACAACCTTTGTAGACATGATCACCTCCTGTTTATATGTATAAGAATTTTAGCGTTATTTTAACTTACCATAAAAGATATGTCCATTTTTCGTAATCCATTTCCTTACGGTCAGCAATCCCCATATTGACCCAAGTCCGTAACTGAAATGAAGGGTTGCAAAGACTATGGGAAGCATAAAGAAATATCTGAACCCATGTTTATAGGAGAGCATGACCGAGGAAAATACATTGGCCAACGTATAACACAGCGAAGATTCTCCTCTTATCCCTCGTAAAACTGGGAATTATTAGAGCGAAAATCCTCGAATAAAAAAAGTTTTTACACAGTATCCTATAATAGTGTAAATATTACGCCTATTACGTCACTCATGTAAATTGGAATTATGACCTCTCGTTCATAAGATCCCATTTATATACCCTGGACTTTTCACCCTTATGAACTTCTGTTTCTGAATCATAAACTCCACCCATTTTTTTCATAAAATCGACAAGCAGCTATGAGATTTGATCCCACAACCACTTTAAATCGAAAAACCCCTCTGGTTTTGAATTCATCTACTAATTTAATAAAAAGCTTTCTCGCCACGCCTTTACCTTGATAATTTTCTTCAACAACGATGCTTAATAATTCTGCGTCTGGCAGGTCGTTTTCTTTTTTTGCCGGATAAAATAAAGTTTCTAAGGTCTTTCTCATAGTTACCGGCTTTAATAATTTTGGTAATAAATATACTGTTCCTTTTATAAAATTCTTTTTAAAAAATTCCTTATAAAACCCACGAATACTAATTACCCCTGATACAAACCCAACAATCTTCCCATCTTCCACTTCTATTAGATAAAAAGCATTATTTGAATTATTCATTAATTGGTATATAAGTTTTAAAAAGGGATTCCCAGGGTACTCAAAAATCCTGTATCTATGTATTTATTGTGAAGATTAGCGATTTGCTCTACCTCTATATTTTTAAGTCTTTTGGTACTCATATTCTTCTTTAAAGTATTTCTACAATCCTCTCTCCTACTGAGCATTATCGTGTTTTTTCATCCATATGAGATGTACCCTCTCTTTTGTAAGGCTAACCTCAAAACCTATTTCATTTTTACCCTGAAATGTTTTGAGGGGGATTTCATGGCCATTATCAAATAAAATAGCACTTTTAACATTTCTGCTCCTTTCATCTCATGATCTTTTTGTAATCTTATTTGAAAGAAAATCCTGCATATATAAAGCTTCTATTTTTGGTTCTATTTTTCCTAAAAATGATCTGACAGGATATAATATTCTCAATATAACATTGATATAAGGTTTATAAACTATATGAAGGTTTGTATAAGCTTTTTTGAAAAGGAACTTATTCTGTAAAAATCTTGTATTCCAGTTTCATGCAAAACACTTCTGAATCCAGCATTAACATACTTAAATTCTTTTTCTTGTAAATAATATTTATTCATTGTGTAAAACAAAGCACAAGATGGATTTAGTTTTAAATAAGAAGGATGAAAATATATTGCGAAATAATTAGCCTCAATGTTATCAAATATATAATTAGTAGAATATCCTATCATCTTGCCTTCATAAAAGATTCCCCAATAATGCACGATGTCATCAAAAGATCTTGTTTTCATAATATTATTACCGAATTCAAGTTCGGCAATTTTTGTTTTTTTACTCCTTTGTATCTGCTAAAGGCAGAAATAAACACTTCATACCCTTTTTTAGCGATAAACCCTGCATCAACCATTTCAATGTTACAATTCTTTAGACCTTTTCTAATCTCACTTCTATTTTTTGATGGCAGCTCCGATATATCTAAAAATTTATCACAAATAACAGCATACCACCCTTTGGTTTCATTTTCTACGAAGCCATCTGTCCATCTAATTAAAATTCCTCCTACTTGATTTAATATGTATTTGGCTTCTTCAAAAGATAACGAATAATCAAACATTACAGGGCCAATGGGTTGAACCATTTCATTATATATCCCCCAAAGTGTATTTTTATATACGGCAGATTTAACACCTGATTCTTCAAATAATTTGGTAAATCTTTCTATGTAGCACATATCATTAAAATATTCCTTACATTCTTATTTGATTTCTCAATAATCATACTCTATTTAAAAAAACTCTCCAAATAACCTTCATAATGGATTAAGAAGAGTAACATCAAACAATCTTTTCACTATGCAATCCCATTGTTTTCATAATTACAGCATTTACCTTATGAACATCATACTTTTCAACGGCAATCTCTCGGCTTCTCCTACCCATCTTTTCTATTAATTCTGGTCGTAAGATAAATCGTTCCATCGCGCAAGCCAGTGCTTTTACATCTTTCACAGGTACTAAGAAACCGTTCTCACCTTCTCTCACTGTTTCACGGCAGCCTGGCGCATCAGTCGTCACAACAGGCCGTCCCATAGCCATAGCCTCTAACACGGTACGTGGTGTGCCTTCCCCGTAGTAGGAGGGTAGCGCATATACCGAAGACGCAGTAATTGCAGGGCGAACATCGTCTAGCTTGCCAAGGTAGTCAATGATACCATCAGCAATCCATAAATTCAGGTCCTTTTTTTTAATGGAATCAGGGTTCTCATCAATCCACCCCACTAAGCGAAATACAACATCCGGATACTTAGCCTTAACTATGCGTGCCGCCTCTACATATTCATAAATCCCTTTATCCTTAAGTAAACGGGCAATTAGCAGGAATGAAACATCCGTAGGAACCGGCATCATCTTAAAGTCAGACACGTTTACTCCTGAACCGTTGATCAGTACTGCTTGCCCTGCTCTTCTTAAAAGCCCAAGCCGGTTAAAATAATTGCAGTCATCCGGATTCTGAAAATAAATTTTTTGATTGCAGTTTAAACTTATTTTATAAAGGAAGCGTGCTATAGCACCGATAAACCGTTGCCTTAAATTACGACGAGAGAAAGCGTATCCCAATCCTGTGATTATAGAAAATATACCTGAAACTCCGGTCAACCTGGCTGCCAGTGAGCCGTATAATACCGGTTTGATGGTATAGCCCAAAAATATATCCGGTTTAGTACGTCTCATAAGATTGTATAATGACAAAAACGTACGAACATCGCTTAAAGGATTCATCCCTGTTCTGGATAGATATACGTCCCGATACTCAACCCCCAGTTGGGAAAGTTTATCTCTGATTTCCTTTGAGGCATTGGGAGCACATGCGTACACCTCATGCCCCAGGGAGACAAAATCCTTTAATAAAGCCCCCCTAAAATTTACTAAAGATTCTGCAAAACTACCAAGAACTAAGACTCTTGCCAAAAAGCAACCTCCTTCTCAAGCCACGCCTGAAACATCAACACATCCCAAAAAGGTACTGCCAGTTTCGTTTGCCAGACAAGTGATCTGCCCACTTCTGTCTAATCGGTGCACAATGAAAGAAGCCTTCCCGCTTAAGCCGATTTTCATTCAACAACTCTTCTGCCCAGTCTCGCAAAGGGCCGCGCAGCCATGTATCAATAGGCACCCCAAATCCCATTTTAAAACGTTCAATAAGTTCTGCTGAAATCAACGAGGCACTTGACCATCATTGATCGCCTCTGCCGCAAAGTAGCCGCCTGTTTTCGGAGCTCCTTTGAAAATAACTTTTTTCTCGTCTTTGAGGCGCTTGAGCCATCGTTCAAGGGTTCTTTGGCGGATGTTAAAGGTTACTGCAATCTCGCCCCTCTTCACTCCGGGTTTCATCCTTATATAGTTCAGGATTTCGTCTACACCGCCACTTACACCGCCACTTACACCGCCACTTACACCGCCACCCAGCCTGAAGGTCACTAACACTCCGCCGCCAATCTCTTCCACAGTAAAGACAATCTCCGGGTATACTTCCAGTTCCTTGCGGATGCGGATAAAGCCGCTGCCGTATTTTTCGATGTTTTTCGTCAGATAGAAAGCCTCTGCAATCAGCTTGTTGCGCAATCGGGACTGGTAATGATCCGTGGACAGATCGGCAATACTCAAGCCTCCATACAGCTTGCCGGGACTGAAGATGGTAATCCTGTCATCGAATATCTTGATCTGAATGTCCGAGGAGTTGGCGTAATCCCGGTGAACAACGGCGTTGAGCAGAGCCTCGCGCAGCGCGGGCAAAGGATAGGCAAAGCGCTCCTTGCGTTGCAGGCTACCATCAAAGGTAAAGGCCACACTGATGTACGAAACAATAAATTTCATAGCCTGATCTACCGCCTCGAACAGGGTGTCAGTTATCTGGCGGTCATCTAGAATCATAGTCGGTGTTTTGAAACGACCGATATGAATATGGTGCCGCAGCGCCTCTCCGGCAAAGAGGAGCAGCGACGCCCAAGTGGGTCGGCCGTTGACAACATATTTCAGTTTTTCGAGAGCGAGCAGGGGGGAATTGTCGAGGCTGAAGCGGCCACCCTGATTTACCTGATCAATGAACTTTTCGATCTTGGTAACGGAGAGAGCATCAAGCGACTGGCGGGGCGCTTCGTAGGAATCCCATGAAAGCTGTAAGGACTGCATGTACAGGTCGGTGATTTCAGACAGAGTGAGCTGGTGGTTTGAGGTGGCAACCCGTTTGTAGTATTTGCCCTTGGTATTCACCGGCTTCACCGGATATTCATTGATGCAAATGGTGACGACGGTTTTCCCCCCCATCGTTACTGCGTCGATATCGGGGATAATCGAGGGACTGGTGGCTGATTTAATCTGGCTCAGCCAGTCGTTCAACGACTCCTTCCCGATGGTAACGCCCTTTACCAAACCATCATCCGCAACACCGACAAGGACTGTTCCTCCCTGGGCATTGGCAAAGGCAACGAGTGTTTCGATGGTTTCCCGGTAGAAGGACGTCTTGAACTCGACGGTCTGCGATTCGCCGGATTCAATCAGTCTGTTCATATCTATGACTGTTGCCATATAAACCTCTTAAATCATGGCCTTCTTTAACCATCTTTGCAAGCAAAGGCCCCCGAAGGTTTACCAAAGACGCAGCTAAACCGGCTACAACAACAACCTTCATTATGATTGATTCTCCAGCCATGCCTGAAACATAAGGATATCCCATAGATAATACTGCCAATTCCGCCTGCCTGAAAGATGCTCCAGCCACTTTTCCCTGATTGGAATCGGGTTAAAAAATCCCTCATTTAGAAGTCGTTTCTCAGCCAAAAGTTCTTCTGCCCAGTCTCGCAAAGGGCCGCGCAGCCACGTATCAATAGGTACCCCAAACCCCATCTTCGGCCGTTCGATTAAACGCTTTGGAACATATTTATACAACACTTGCCTCAGCAACCACTTCCCCTGGCCATTATGCACAAGCATAGAAAGCGGTAACCGCCAGGCAAATTCTATGAGGCGGTGGTCAAGAAATGGTATACGTGTCTCCAGACTTACCCCCATAGCAGCCCTGTCCACTTTTACCAGAATATCGTCCGGTAAATAGGTAATCATGTCCAAAAACATCATCTTTTTTGTAAAATTAATTAAATTTGCCCAACTTTTTTTATCTGAAAGAGGAGTTAGCGGTTCAGTTCCACCCAAAACAACCGAAGACGGTAACTTCCAGTGAGAAACTAATTGCCGATATAACTCTTCTTGTCCGCCAACATTTAGTATTTCAGCTAATTTATGTAATTTATCGCCAAACATTCGATGTTTCATGAAACCGGGTAATAGATGACTCGATTTCTTGTATACATCGTCCCATACCCTTGTTGATACAGTGGTCAATCCACGGGCAATAGCCCATCGAAGATGACGTGGCATCCAACCAAGCCTTTTCCAGATATTCCTTGTCCATGTATATCTAGGATATCCCCCGAACACTTCATCTCCAGCATCGCCAGACAAACTAACCGTAACATGATTTCTGGTTAATTGAGACACAAGGTAAGTCGGTATTTGAGAAGAATCGGAAAAAGGCTCATCATATAAAGCAGGGAGTTTAGGAATAACCTCCATCGCCTCTTTAGATGTTACATACAATTCGGTATGATCGGTACTCAAATGACGAGCTACCTCTTGCGCATGATTGGCTTCATTATAACCATCCTCATAAAAGCCGATGGTAAATGTCTTCACCTTTTGACTACTTTGCGCCTGCATTAACGCCACTACGGTTGACGAATCCACACCTCCGGAAAGAAATGCACCTAAGGGCACATCGGCTTCCATCCGCAGCTTAACTGCATCCCGCAGTATGTTATCCAATTGGGCAATAGCATCTTCTGTAGATCCCGTGAATGGCTCAAACTTCCCCTGTTCCGCAACTTCCCTGGCTGACCAGTACGGAATAGGATTTGAGGAGAAATCTTTAGATGGCGAAATTGTCAATATTGTGCCAGGCAGAAGTTTATAAACACCCTTATAAATTGAATAGGGCGCAGGAATATAATTATGACGTAAATAAAGCGTCAGTGCGTCGCGGTTAATCTCACACTTGAAATCAGGATGGGTTCTTAATGCCTTTAATTCCGAACCGAATAGAAGTGTTTTTTCCATCCATCCATAATATAGTGGTTTCTCCCCAACCCGATCACGCACAAGGCATAATACACGTTCCTTTCGATCCCATAGGGCAAAGGCAAACATACCATTAAAACGTTTTACAGCCGCAATAACTCCCCATTGTCGAAAGGCCTCCAGCATCACTTCGGTATCTGAGTGACCACGCCAGGTGGGTTTAATACCCTGAGAATTCTTTTCTAATTCTTCACGAATCTCCCGATAGTTGTAAATTTCACCATTAAAGGCAACCACATACCGTCCACACGCTGAATGCATGGGCTGATTACCTTCGGGAGAGAGATCCAAAATAGATAAACGGCGGTGGCCTAAGGCAACGCATACTTCAGCATCCACCCATACGCCACTATCGTCCGGGCCACGGTGCTGAAGTGTATCAGCCATTTTATTTACCATGAATCGAAGTTCATTATTCGCACGACCATTGTTTTTACTTAAAAAACCCGCTATTCCGCACATAATGTCCTATATTTTCTTTCTTGCAATAATTATCATATTTGATCATTTTTTAAATAAAAATCGTAACTGCTCAAGTCTGTATCACGCAAAGCCGCCGAGTAGGCAAGGAGGCGTTTCACCTCCAAGCCTCTCACAGAACCGTACGTGACAGTCTCCTGTCATACGGCTCGTGTTATTCTTGATATGCTTCAACGGTATCCCATTTTCCAGTGATAAAACAACGCTGGGTTAGCTTGTCTTATCGAATTGAGCTTTGCCACTGATTTCTTGCGGTATGCGTTTACCACCTGGCTGTACTCAATCGGCATTGTTTTGCATACGTACTACTATCCATCAATTTCTTGTTTTTTATGCGTGTTTTTCATGCCGCCATTTCCGTAAGTGCTTTAATATCAAGGGCTGAAGCGGTCATCAGTGAACAAGAGAACTTCTGGCCTTTCTCCGTCAAAACATAGCGGTTGGCCCTCGGAACTTTGCGGATTAGACCGTGTGCCCGCAGCATCTTTATCCGTCGGGTCGTTCGTCCGGAATATTTCTTTTGCTGATCCTTGCCGGATTGTTCGGATTCCCGGTAAAGCCACTTACGCAAATCATGGTTGCGGAATCCATTTATCGCGTTTTCGCCTTTGGACAGGAACATCAGCATCTGGTAATCATCCTGCTGCCAGGGATTCAAACCTCGATACCTCTTGCCCTCTTTGACAACCTTGTTACAAGCGCTGCTCACCACTTCTTTCAGTTTCTCCTCTACCTGAGCCGCCGCCAAAGCATCCCCATAACGATCATTGCATTGTTGGCTCACCTCACACCGTCGATGAAGATCGCTTACGCCCTTACGCATCTTCTGCCATGACGCCGGTTTGCCTTCATCATCATTGGGACTCCGAAAGACCTTAAAGTCCCGCGTATTATTGATCGTTGTCTCAATACGCAAGAGACTACCGCTCTTGTTATACATCTTCACTGAATTATAATTCACACTGTGCTTGACCCGTATACCTTCATAGCGTCTTCGATAGTCGCTGATAACCTCATCAGGGGCAGCGCCTGCAAGGTTACGCCTACCCAAATACTTCATCACCGAAGAACTGTCGCAAACCCGCATCGCATGATGAACAAACGATGGAAACAACTCCTCCAATGCCTCAACCGATTTAAACATGATGTCCGTCGCCCACTCCGTCTCATCCGCAGACCAGTAATACTCCGGTTCCAACGGACGAAGAATCTGCGACAATGCCGGGCAACTGCCCAACGCAAGCCCGTTCAGCAGCTTCGCCCAGTCAGTCTTAAGCTGCTCATGGAGCAGAACCTGCGCAGCCGCAATATCCTCTATACGCACAAAACAGTTGCCGTCCTTAACATAATCAATACCTTGCTTCTGAAGTTGCCGCTCCAGCCAATGACGACCATTGAGACAAATGAAAATATTAAACGGCGCCCAACTCTGGATACGAACATGACCAAAACCAAACACTGGATCGTTAAAATAATGATACACAAAGACACACTTGCGGGGCGCCATTACCAACTCGAGCTTCTTGCTGGCCTTGTTGCCCTTGACCATCGGCGCAATACAAGGCTCTACCACACTCAACAGGCAGATGGAACCTTCCGTAATCCTCTTATCCGCCGCGATCTGGCGAGCCAACTTCTCCTTATCAACACCGCTGCTCATCAAATACCGCACCTCGATACCCAAATCTTTCGCCCGCGATTCACAACTGTCTCGCACCTGTGCCGTAAGCCCATTGACCCAACCGGAAAAATCCTTAAGCAGAATTCTCGCTTGGTTCATGAATGTTCCCATCCCACGCTCACTGGCCAACCACCGCAATGTCCCGCGAAAACGAATCCTGTCCAGACCGCTTATTGCACCCACGATCCTGTCTCGATATAATTCCATCAACTTATTCATAAGTAGTGTCCTCCAAATTGTCTGATTACTATTTACGAGGATACTACTATACTTTATAATAAACTAAAAATCACCTTTTTGGTTGCGGCCAAAGGCCGCGCTAGGTGTATTCATTTGTTAATCTTCCCCAAGAGGGTCTTCTCCCCCATCATAAGGTTGTTGTAGTGAATACTGCACTGAATAACCTAAGCCCTTCGCTCCTTTCCACTTTCACGGAATATCTTCACTATTATGGCTTAGTCCGACTTCCGTTTCACAGCTTTTGCAGCCGTCACCCCGAAACGGATATCCCGTGTTCCGTATTAAAGCCCAACTTTAAGTCATGTCGCCTGTATAACGGTGGTCACATAGCCAGTAAACAGGTCTCCGCTATGCTTGTTTCTGCATCCTTAGCACAATGCGATTTTGCCCGACAACTTATGTGATTTCGTTACTTCTTCAGCGATTCATTTGCATTCATCTCTTAAAGTCACACCTGATGGATTTTCTTCCACCTTTTCTCTATCCGTTCACTACAGCAGCTTTACAGCTTTTGCAGCGTAGAGCGGTTTGGCAACCCCACCTGTATGGCGTTGCCGATACTTCGCAATGGGTAGCACTTCCATTGTTGTATCATCTTTATTACAGCTTGTTAAAGAACTTCGTTATTCCTTAACTTCACGGCACAAGCAAAGCACGCAAAGAAAAGCATAAACACTGAATGGTAAATCCTATAAGCCATTGACGACCCGTTCAATTCCATCCTTAATAAGATTAACATTAAAATTAACAAGCAGGCCTAGCTTCACTCCCGTTAATCTGAGATAAGTCAATAATTGTTTATTATGAACAGGCAAAACTTTTTCTACGGCTTTCAGTTCGACAATTACCAAATTTTCCACAATCAAATCCGCCCGAAATCCAAGATCAAGCTTGATATCTTCATAACGCACGGGTATTCCGACCTCTTTTTCACATTTCAACCCCAATTTCTTCAATTCATATATGAGAATTTCGAGATATACTGATTCCAATAACCCCGGCCCGATGTTTACATGAATTCTATAACAGCAATCCACGATGATCCTCGATATCTGATTTTCATCCATATTGGATTGTTCATCCTTTCTTTGCACACTTTGCGGCTTTGCGCGAAAATTGGTTTTGATTAAATTTCTCAGGAAAATATCAACTTCTCCCTAATACTTCTTTGTATAACATTTCGTATTTCTTTACCACGGCATCGAGTGAAAAGTTTTCTATGATACGCTGCCTTGCCATCATGCCTAATGCTAATCGTTTGTCCCGCCCTAATTCAATTAACTTTCGCCAGCCGTTTGCCAAAGCAACCGGATCGCGCGGCGGGACAACAAGACCTGTATCACCAACAATAGAGGAAGATTCTCCCACATCCGTCACCACACAAGGCACACCACAACCCATCGCTTCACCAATTACATTTGAAAATGCTTCAGCATAAGAAGAAGAGGATGCTATATCTAATGCCGCTGTTAAACGAGGTACATCAATGCGCTCACCAAGTAAATGTACATTTGTAGAAATATTTAAATTATTTATCACCTGGTTTAGTCGTTCATTACGCCCATCTACCTGAGTACCAGCAAGCAAGAAATGGACATTTGAATAATCTTTTAGCAATAATGATGCGGCTTGTAGAAAGTTAGTGTGATCCTTCATGGGATGATAACGCCCGATCAAACCTATAAGAAGTGTATCTGAAGAAACATCCAATTCGTGACGGACTGCCTTGCCAGATTCAATAGAGGGTGAGAAGAGATTGACGTCAAAGCCATTAGGAATGATAATACGTTTGTCGCCTCGATATCCAAGGTATTCATGCTGCTCTGCACTGGTTTTAGAATTATAAACGATACGCCTGGGAAATCCCGTAAGATACCTACATATCTTAATTACGATCGCGGTTCCTTTTTTTTCGTAAGCAAAAGAATAAAGAGAATGACGTATATTCCACAATACAGGCACCTGCCATTTTATAAAAAAACTGGCCAATTGTGCGGCGAGGTTGCCATGATACATCCAGCCTTGTAAGAGATCGGGTTTTAAATCGCGTAAAAGTTTTATCAAACGACAGAATCCAATAATTGAGAACCTTCCTCTTTTCATACAAAGAGCATATACCTTAACCCCCAGGGACTCTATCTTCTCTCCATACGTGCCGCGACCCGTGAGAGATACCACCTGCAGATCAAAAACCTCTTTATCCATTCGGGAAAGAAGTTTGTTGAGCATGGCCTCCGCTCCACCGCTATTCAGGCCGGTGATTATATGAACAATACCTATTTTACTCATGAGCACACACGTATTATTTATTTCCCGTTGAGCCGGATTTTGTTTTGTTTAACGACAGCATAATATTCCTTAATCGCAGGATCCATTGGTAATGCCTGATTCTTTTTCTCCCAAATCCAGCGCCCGTTAGCAGTATATTTCTTCACCTCTGCCTTTTTCATTTGCCACCATGGTGCTCCACATGCGTAAATCCAAACATATTTAGGAGATAAGGCTGTCGTTTGCAAAAATTGTTCTTTAAATTTTACGGGAGAATATCGCGCCGATTTGTCTGAATAGCTCTTGCCAAGCGGCCACATTCCAAGTGCAACTGAACATCTTTCTTTCCAAAATACGGGATCTTCTACATGTTGTTTCATTGTTTTATTAATCGTGTTATATAGCCAGGTTATGGAGTCCACTCTTGTATTACTGTATGTACACTCTCCCGCGACAACGATACCTTTGTTGTTCTTCACGCTGGCCATCCCATTGAAAAAGTCAATCCATAACTCATAAGCATACGGCATGGTTCCTTCACCTGGATTAAACCAGTAAAAGGCGCCCTCTGGCAGAATAATAACCTCGATGTCTGGGAAAACTCCGGTCAACGACTGCATTATCTCTTTGCCGCGTTGGTATATCTTGGCCTTCAAAATATCTCGATTCATTGACTTAAATCGTTCCGCCTTTGTGTCAAATAAAGAGGCTTTATACGGTTCTGTATCAAGTGCGATACCTTTCGTACCTGATTGTTTGATGAGATCCGCAATATTTCTAAAATTATTGAGAACAACTGCCCATGCCTTGTCATCTGTCCAATTTGGTAATTCGCGATATCCAATAGCCACTTTAATAAAATTACTGTCAATTCCGTAAGCAGCCCCTTCTTTATTGATTTTTGTTAACACCTCTATGTCTTTAAAAATCTGTTTCTTAGGTGTCCACCAATCCGCAACGTATGCCAGCATAAATCCATTTATGCCAATATTTTCTCCCCAATCGCTAAGGGTATCTGCAAGATAATCAGTATCTATAGCAGAAAACAATAATACTTTGGGACTATTTGTCTGAGATTGTTTAGGAGACCCTAACAAAAATTGCCGTGGAATAATGCATATAAAAAAACATAGTATAAATAAAGAAAATATCTTCAACCCAAACTCACGCACCCCCCATATCATCCTAACCCGAGGAAACATGGGTTTAAGCAGAATAGTTAAAAGATTTGCTTCAAATAAGTATCCATGTAAGATATCCGGTTTTTCGCGATATACTAAACATATCAAACGCCAAAGAAAAGGAAATACATCCCACCGTTTACGTTTACCCAGGCTGATTACGGGTACACCTGCCTCCTGTAAATCGCGTTCAAGTGGACCACCATGATAGAAGACTGCCACTTCTACCTTATGCCTGCGTTCATGCAAACCTTTTGCAAGGGCTACGAGTTGCCGCTCGGCGCCACCGTAATTAAGCGAGCGGGTAAGGAAGAGTATTTTTTTATTAGACATTTCCCTTTACAAATACAAATTCATTACAACCAAGCCTGCCACCACACGTCTTCAGTTTTTCCAAAACAAATCCTCTTTCTCTATAAAAGCTAAATATCTCTTCTGGCTTGGCTACTTCAAAGGGATAACCACCTAGCCAATCGTCCCAATCCCGAATAATTGACATGCCACGACGTTTTCTATATTTCATAAAATAGCCTAATGGGTTGCGATACTTTACAAAGCCAGCCAATACGGCTAAAGTGAAGAGCCACGGATAAAATATTGCCTTAACCAAACACTTGCCAATCATCCCTGAACAATAAAATTGCTTAATCCTTCGCCAGCGTTTAGACCGACCACCTTGATCGTTGTAGATAGCAATAAACAACTTTCCACTGCTTGCAACAGGTAAAATACTATTTTGTAGTGCCTTCCACATGTCCCCAGTGTGGTGAAGCACACCCCATGAATAAACGACGTCGAATGTTCCCAATGCACTTAAATAATTTGTGTCTAAAGCAGAACCTTCTCCAATTGTCCAGTTGCTATCATTAGGGAAATAACGCCGTTTCAGCTCATGAGTACAGGCTACAGATTGTGGATCATAATCAAAAGAATGAACGCGGGCACCCAGACGCCGTGCCGCCAGACTGAATAACCCACTACCTGAACCAATATCGAGGAATGATTTTCCCTCTAAATTTTCAATACTCAACATAGTTTTTAATGATCTTTCCGCTTCGAGAATTCTATCTTCATTTATGCAAGCAAAAAAATGCCGCCAGTTCTTGCCAAACTCAAAACGTTCCCCCTTTTTTATTTCCATCGAGTGATCATCCATACCTTCTATTCTCCTTTTACACAACCAGCTAACAAACTCTTCCCACATATCCATGTTCTTTGCCATTTTGAATCGTTCAAGAACTTCTGGCGCCCTCGATGCAGACGTTTATACAAATGCCTCATCCGTCATCAATTGACCCATGAGCTGCTGCCATTGCATTTACATCTTCCGGTGGTACTAACAAACCATCTATACCATCACGGATAATTTCCGAGACCCTGAAGGACAAGCAAAACTTACTACGGGTAGTCCACAGGCCATGGCCTCAAGTAAGGCATTAGGAAACCCCCTCGTAACGGGAAGATAAAACAAACATATTCGCTTGACGTAAAAGCTGCATAGGATTATTTACTCGTCCAGGCAAAGAAACAAGCCCTGCAATCCCCAACTCATTGGCAAGTTGTATCAAGGTATCCCGATCTTTCCCCGTCACCAAAAATAAAAAGATGCCAGTTGTGATGGGACTGTGCTATCCTGGCAAAGGCATGTAAAAGCAAGTCAAAACCCTTTTGCGCAGTTAACCTGCCCATTGCCACTATGATTTGCTTAGACTTCGCATTTCCCCCCCAAAAGCAGTATCTGATTGTTCGAGATTTGTTTTTTCATTTACGTTACTAATTGGGTTAGGTATTACAAACGTAGTCCCTTTTTTTAACAATTTCTTCTATCCATTGTCTTGCCTTGTTAGACTGAACAACAATTGCATCTGCCCATGGATAGGTTGCATTGCGTAGTAAAGACCAGGTACGCCCACAATCATGGTAAGCGGGGTCTATCCTCTCTGAAATAATAACCTTCAAACCCAGTCCACGGGTCGCCAACAAGGTCATTATATTCATCCTGCATCACAAAACTAATCACAATATCAAGGTTTGACGATTTTATTGCACGACGTAATTTTATAAGACGAATTATATTATTCCTATAGCTGCAAACGGATTGCTAAAGATTCACCCATCCGCCCCAGTGCAACACGTTTTACATCAAGGCGAAGTTGTAAAAACCCCAGAGGCAGTAGAATCAGCGTAACGAGTGAAATCTCCTAATTTTTTTGAGCCCAATAATTAGCCATTGTTGATATAACACGCTCTGCACCGCCGGAAGATAAAAAAGAAATAACAAGGGTTATACGGCATGGTTTGTTAGCTATAGATACTATATTTTCAACTCATACCAAGGAATGCCCATAAAACAAAGAAGTATCTTGAAAAGAACCTTGGCCTTGGCCTTCCTTTTCCAGTTTGCTGCTGACCAAGTAATAAAAGGCCGCTCAAACACCCTTCATTTTAAAATATTTGGCAAGAAGTGTTTGTACTTAAATCGAAACGATTTTCGTGCGAAAATCAGTATTTTCCACTACCAAGACACACTCTGGGAATCTACTTATATTTCACCAAACATCGCCGCTAATCATCCCTGAACAATAAAAATGCCGGAACTTCAATGCCTACTACGACGTCGGTCGGATATTTACATTATTCTACTGCTGGTTGTTAAAATTTGAATTTTCTTTGTACTAAAGATTACCCTAGACGAAAACATGAATAAACGACGTCGAATGTCCCAATAATAACCTTCAAACCCAGTCCACGGGTCGCCAACAAGGTCATTATATTCATCCTGTCCACAAAACTAATCACAATATCAGGCTTTGACGATTTTATTGCACGACGTAATTTTATAAGACGAATTATATTATTCCTTATAGCTGCAAACGGATTGCTAGATTCACCCATCCGCCCCAGTGCAACACGTTTTACATCAAGGCGAAGTTTGTAAAAATCAGAGGCAGTAGAATCAAGCGTAATGAGTGAAATCTCCCAATTTTTTTGGGCCCAATAATTAGCCATTGTTGATATAACACGCTCTGCACCGCCGGAAGATAAAGAAGAAATAACAAGGGTTATACGCATGGTTTGTTAGCTATAGATACTATATTTTCGTTGCTACCATGAATGCCCATAAAACAAAGAAGTATCTTGAAAAGAACCTGGGCCTGGGCCTTCCCCTTCCAGTTAAGCGTTGACCAAGTAATAAAAGGCCGCTCAAACACCTCTTCTACTTTAAACTTTTCAAAAACCCAACTCTGCCAAACTCAAAACGTTCCCCCTTTTTTATTTCCATCGAGTGATCATCCATACCTTCTATTCTCCTTTTACACAACCAGCTAACAAACTTTCCCACATATCCATGTTCTTTGCCATTTTGAATCGTTCAAGAACTTCTGGCACCCCTGGGAATTCACTTATATTTCCCTCTTACCATAAAATCCAACATAACTAAATCACGTGGAACTTCAATGCTTTACTACGAGACGCCTATTCGTGCTATTTACATTATTCCTACTATGGTTGTTAGCAAGGTAATCGAATTTTCTCTTTGTACTAAAAGATTATAGACGAAAAAACAGGAAGCAACACCCAATCCCAAGGGGATGACATAATGGACACGCCGGGCATTTCACGGAAAAACGATCATGTCGCCCATTAGGGGTTTATCGTCGGTTTTTTTTGCAATCGTCTATAATCATTTCATCCCTACGGGATTCATAGCGCTTTAATTGAATAGTAATAAATTCATCGTTAGGAATTTCAAAATAAAATCACAATTGATGAACCTTCTCAGTATATCTATATTGCCTTAATGCTGATAAAGACCATCCCAGCCAGTTTCCTCAAAACCCAACGACGAATCTGTCTTGGCAACCAACCAATTATCATCGCCCACCGACCGTATCGAATTTGCAGCCATTGTTCTTCGATATGTGTCAAGCGCACGAAACGTTTATCGAATACAGTGCAAATCTCACGGTAACTTCTGTACCAGGTCCACCGGTCTAACCATTGACAAAAATCCCGACTCCATTGCAGTATGGATTTATCACCTTTGAAATAACCCATTCCAAGCGCTCTCAGGAATGCCGCGTAGTAAATCCTGCCCTTTGAACTTTTGGGAAACCAATGCAGGAAAGGTATTCCGCAATGACCTTCTCTACAGCAACTCTTGTCAGGAAACATGCTCAGAACCTGGCCGCCAGGCTTTAGCACGCGATAAATTTCAGTAAGTACACTGTCAATATCCTCAACATGCTCCATAACCTGATTATTGACTACATAATCAAAACTCTCATCCGGAAATGGAATTACTCCATGCTCCATGTGCTTGATTACCCCCCAAGCAACTCGGGTTGAACGCGACTTGAATAATCCCCCCCGAATAAAAACATCGCACCCCCTGGCGTCAATCCCCTTATTTCTTAACGCCGTTACAATCTGGCCAGCCCCACAACCATAATCGAGTACAGTTATTGAGGCAGACATTCCGGCCGCCAATTTACAAATATAATATGCAAAAAACTCGTAGTTATTCATTACAACCTCGATTACATCCGGGTAAACACAAATTCATTACATGCTTTTCCACCTGCACAAGTCTTTAACTTTTCCAAAACAAACCCTCTTTCCCGGTAAAAGCTAAAAATCTCTTCTGGCTTTGCTACTTCAAACGGATAACCGCCTAACCAATCTGCGTATTAGACATACCCATTTTTTTACTCGTGGTATACCTTAACAGCGGATTTTTGCCATTTAAAATATTTACAGCTACACTACCGAAAACAAAATAAGGAATAAAGATGGCCGACTTCCCCAATATTGGTGAGCGAAATGACGTGGGGCGAGAACCCAGGCCCCAGCCGCTCAAGAACTTTCAGCAGCATTGTTTCTGCGCCACCAGTAGAAAGGCCGGTGATAATGAACGTAATCTTCATCGTTATCTCAGAATAAGGTTACCATCGACCAAACCATGTATCCGAACCAAAGCCACCTTTCCTGCCTTCGTTTATTAGGAGCGCGAACAACAATAGAAACCATACTATGGCAGTAATTTTCCCCCGCTCTCTTTTTAAGTTCAACCCAAGGAGAATCGCTACAAGAGCATTTGCAATGTACATCAGCCGCCCTGCTGCCGCATGAATGAGGGTCATACATATTGCAAATGTGCAAAAATCAAGGAAAACCGAAACCAAAACTCTTGTTGATCATCGGAACTTTTATTTTTTAAAAGAAAAAAAAATCAACCCATTCTGCAAAACAGTAGCTGCATAGAAAAAAACATTGACCTTTCCTTTTAATTCATAAGATTCCGATCTTCGCCCAAAATCAATGCTACCCATTATACGGTTAAGATAAAAAACATATAGCCCGACAGCAAGAAGGATAGCAATCAAGCGAATATTTGACCTCCTGGCAACAACGGCTGCAATAGCACACGGAATAACGAAAATAAAGGAGGTGTGAATTGTTGAAGCCACTACAGCCCCTAAAAAAGGACTTAAGCCTCCTGCAACCATCATTAAAAAAACCGACAAAGCAAATCCTTGCCTTATCTGGTTGTAATACATCTGCGTAGATAGCGTGGAATCTATGACAAAGGCAAAAAGAATGAATATCCATGCCCCTCGCGTCAATTTGTTGTTTGCGACAAGAAACATGAGCGAACTAAAAAAAATAGTGATCCTTAACGAGGTTTCAGCACCGAAAATCTCCCCCATAAACGAGGCATATGTTGACCACAAAGGCTCCTCCAGCACATAGGACCACCAGTCCGTCAAAATCGTAAAATTTGTTCCTTCAAAATATTTGATGTAACTTAGATCATCAGGGGCTGTATAAAGTGTACGCCTCGCCAGAATCAAAGATACGCCGACAAAAAAGACCATCGCCAGCCATGTTGTTTGCCTCAAACCAAATAAATCCAGACGTGATGGACCGGGGTTAGCACTTTGATGATAATTTGTAGGCTTTTTAAACATAGCTATTCCAAAAAGATGAATTGATATTGACACATGATTTTCTGAATTAAAAATGGAGTACCCCCACCCGTGGTTGTGGGTCTCCGATTTACCACTCCCCAAGTTACCGATCACTTTGGCCAATCGCACATCGATTTTTCGTGCAATGCGCTCGTTGTTCAACACCTCCAGAAACCGCGCCCAGTTTGCGCCAAATTCAAATCTCTTGCCATTCTAAACTTCTGAACCATGTACATCAACCATCAATCCATTCTCCCTTTCTCTGTACACGAGTGAACACAAACTGATTGCATCCCAATCCACCGGCGCCGGTTTGCAGTTGATCCAGACGAAACCCCCTATCTCGATAGAAATTAAAAATTTCTTCAGGCTTTGCCACCTCAAACGGGTACCCACCAATCCAATCGATCATATCGTGCCAGTAGCTCATGCCCCTTAAACTGCGTTCCGAGTAGCGAGTAACATTGTCAAAATAAACCCACGGCTTACATTTCAAGATGGCCAGGGTCAAGAACTTCAGTTCGCGCGGCCCCATGATCAGAATGGCATATGGCAATTTGAGGGGACGAGGCAGCGCATTGTATATTCGCTTCAGCATTCGCCACCGCCGACTCCATCCGCCCTGGTCGTTATAAATCGCAATGAACAATTCCCCCCAGTAACCAGCGATGCCACATTGCCCAGTGCTTCCCACATTGCGCCAGTATGGTGTAAAACACCCCATGAATAAACGACGTCGAATGTTCCCAATGAACTCAAATAATTTGTGTCTAAAGCAGAACCTTCTCCAATTGTCCAGTTGCTATCATTAGGGAAATAACGCCGTTTCAGCTCATGAGTACAGGCTACAGATTGCGGATCATAATCAAAAGAATGAACATGAGCACCCAAACGCCGTGCTGCCAGACTGAATAATCCACTACCTGAACCAATATCCAGGAATGATTTTCCTTCCAAATCTTCAACATTCAACATAATTTTTAATGATCTTTTCGCTTCGAGAATTCTATCTTCATTTATGCAAGCAAAAAAATGCCGCCAGTTCTTGCCAAACTCAAAACGTTCCCCCTTTTTTATTTCCATCGAGTGATCATCCATACCTTCTATTCTCCTTTTACACAACCAGCCAATAACTCTTCCCACATGCCCATGATCTTTTCCATTCCGAATCTCTCAAGAACTTCTGGCGCCCTCGATGCCAGACGTTTATACAATGCCTCATCCGTCATCAATTGACCCATGGCTGCTGCCATTGCATTTACATCTTCCGGTGGTACTAACAAACCATCTATACCATCACGGATAATTTCCCGAGGCCCGGAAGGACAAGCAAAACTTACTACGGGTAGTCCACAGGCCATGGCCTCAAGTAAGGCATTAGGAAACCCCTCGTAACGGGAAGATAAAACAAACATATTCGCTTGACGTAAAAGCTGCATAGGATTATTTACTCGTCCAGGCAAAGAAACAAGCCCTGCAATCCCCAACTCATTGGCAAGTTGTATCAAGGTATCCCGATCTTTCCCGTCACCAAAAATAAAAAGATGCCAATTGTGATGGGACTGTGCTATCCTGGCAAAGGCATGTAAAAGCAAGTCAAAACCCTTTTGCGCAGTTAACCTGCCCATTGCAACTATGATTTGCTTAGACTTCGCATTTCCCCCAAAAGCAGTATCTGATTGTTCGAGATTTGTTTTTTCATTTACGTTACTAATTGGGTTAGGTATTACAAACGTAGTCCCCTTTTTAACAATTTCTTCTATCCATTGTCTTGCCTTGTTAGACTGAACAACAATTGCATCTGCCCATGGATAGGTTGCATTGCGTAGCAAAGACCAGGTACGCCCACAATCATGGTAAGCGGGGTCTATCCTCTCTGAAATAATAACCTTCAAACCCAGTCCACGGGTCGCCAACAAGGTCATTATATTCATCCTGTCCACAAAACTAATCACAATATCAGGCTTTGACGATTTTATTGCACGACGTAATTTTTATAAGACGAATTATATTATTCCTTATAGCTGCAAACGGATTGCTAGATTCACCCATCCGCCCCAGTGCAACACGTTTTACATCAAGGCGAAGTTTGTAAAAATCAGAGGCAGTAGAATCAAGCGTAATGAGTGAAATCTCCCAATTTTTTTGGGCCAATAATTAGCCATTGTTGATATAACACGCTCTGCACCGCCGGAAGATAAAGAAGAAATAACAAGGGTTATACGCATGGTTTGTTAGCTATAGATACTATATTTTCGTTGCTACCATGAATGCCCATAAAACAAAGAAGTATCTTGAAAAGAACCTGGGCTGGGCCTTCCCCTTCCAGTTAAGCGTTGACCAAGTAATAAAAGGCCGCTCAAACACCTCTTCTACTTTAAAATATTTGGCAAGAAGTGTTTGTACCTAAATCCTGCAAACGATTTTCGCAATGCGAAAATCAGTATTTTCCACTACCAAGATTGGCAAAAAGCGATAACAGATATCCGTTTTTTAGCAATTGTGGTAGCGCTATTGTACTACTTTAAACAAAAAGACATGGGAAATTGTCGGAAACGTGCTCTCTGATGCAATGAAAATCAAGATAGGGATGTACTGTCTCCATCTGCGGTATACTTACCACTCTCAAAAGACTAAAAAAACGAAATACAACGTCGGTTTTCTACTGAAAAACTACATCCAGTGACATGCGTTCCCACTTTTCCCATTCCTCCTGATGGAGAAATTTCTCCGGCAATTTTAATGTCATCTGCCGGCTTCTCTCCACCAGTTTCCCTGCCACACGGATTAACCACAGTCTCATCGTCTTTACTTCCCACTTTTGTATCACTCCACCACTGAGCAATCCCATCCACTTCAAAAGATTATACGCTAACACCGCACACTGAAATAGCGCAGCATTGGCCAAAAATTCACCCGTACGTATGTGCCCCGCATTCATCTGTCCTTTACTCTCTTCTATCAAAGTCTCGCAGGTAGCCCTCTTTCCATAACAACGATGCGCTTCCATCGGACTTAACCGCTCCGTTGTAACGTAACAAAAATACTCATACACGGACACTTCTACTAATTTCTTTTCTCTTTTGACCAATTGCCGCACTGCCACAAAACGTCTCGCACGATCCCACCCTGCACATCGATACCAAAATTCAGCCTGTTCCCATCCTGGCTCCCCTTTCACCTCATTCCATTTCTGCCCTTCAAGCAATCCTTCCAGATTCTTCAGCTTTACCTTAATCAGATATCCCGCCAATATTGACTCAAGGTATTCAAGTAATTCTCCGGTAAAAAAACCGCTGTCTCCCCGAAATACCACCCTTACCCCCTTATTCATGTACGCCATACATTCCTTCATGAACTCTACTACTCCGTTACTCGTGTAGGCGCTTCCACAGCGGAACCAACTATGTAATACCTCCTTTGTTTCTGCAATAAATGCCATTAAGGGATGATACGCCTTCTGCCCCTTCTTGTGCGGATTATATCCTACCTCTGCACCCTCCTGTTTCCCATATACACCATCTACGGTAGAATCAACATCTATCCATACTTCGCAAAGAGCACTCCTGAGTTTATGGCCTGATCTCACCGCACGCTTCCATATCTTTCCCCTAAACCGGTGGATCACCCCCGTCAGTTCCACTATATCTCCCTGACTCGCCAGCTTCATAATACGTCCTATCGTAGTATCTACAGGTACCTCTTTCCACCCGGACATCTTCTTCAATACCTCATCTGTACACACCTTCATCACCTCTACCATCGATGTCGCCCCTGCTATCAACCCTATCACTACCATTTGTACCGCATCGACAAACTGATACCGGGCATTTGCTCCACGATCCTTATGGACCGCTTCATGGACTCTCTCCCGGAACATCAGCTTACCCATAAAATTCAATACCGGTAAAAGCCCTGCATGTACCGTTAAGCCTTTCCCGCTCATCTCTGCCTTGATTTTCGGTTGTCTTTTGCTGTATTTTTTTGCTATATTCTTCATCGAAATGGTGAATCTCCTTTCAGGTGTTTTTTGTTATCAATATACCGCCGAATACCTTGGAAATCCTACCATTTCAATCCTATTCCTGCAACAAGGCTTTGCCTTGTTTGCAGGATTTAGGTTGTATTCTATTTGAGTCAAAAGTTTGAATATGCCCCCACCGGTGGAAGTGCTTCGCGCAGTTAGGACAAACCGCCCGTTGTTCACTTATTTTTTCACGTGCAGGAACCGTTCCTATGATCTGACCACCAGGCATTAAAATGCGTGATATTTCACTTAAGGTGTTTTCAATTGCTTCATCAGTAAGATGCTCAATTACTTCAGATATTACCACAGCGTCAAAAAGCAGATTGTTGAAGGGAGTTTCCTGGCTATAGCCAACCTTGGCCTTTTCACCCATTCCAAAAACGTTGACGAAGAAGTACAACTGATTTTTCGCTTGGATCCAGGGAGTATACATCAAGCCCCAGACTTATCGCTGCCTGCTCAAAAATTCCAGCTCAAATACCAATGTTTAACACCCTTTTTTTAGGCTTCACTTTCTTTGCCAAAAAAGTTAGACACGCTATGCTACCAGAGAAACTTTCTGGCGCTTCATTTTGATAGTAATCCCAAATCACATCCTGGTTCATTGGTATCCTTTCATTACAAGCCCTTGTCCAATCGATAGGCAAACAACTTTTTCGGGTTTATCAGAGAAAAATGAATCCATAACTTTTTTTTGCACCAGGACAAGATGTAAAACCCGAAGTAGTAGAATTAAGCATAACCAGGGTAATTTGCCAACATCGCCCTGACCAATAGTTGGTCATAATAGACATTACCCGTTCGGCACCGTCGCTGCTTATAGAGTGGATGAATAATAGGAGTCTCCTTGTTTATCCAAAGACACTAAATACTTCAGAAAGTCTTTTTGCAACGACCTCTGTGCTAAAGTTATTTATCACAACATCGCGGCCCCGCATTCCCATTTCGCGCCCGGCCATTCGATTCTCGTGCAAATACACAAGGGAATCGAACCAGTCGTCCTGTGATGTGACGCCAAACCCCACATTACCTTTTCCGAGAACCTCGGCGTTCATGCCTACAGGGGAAACAACGACAGGAATTCCACACGCCATGTACTGAAGCATCTTGAAACTACACTTACCACGGGTCCATTCATTATCTGGCATAGGCATAATGCCGACATCCATCTTTTGGATAGCGTCAACTTCACCGGCTTCTGACCAAGGGATGTACCGAATGCGATTTTGTAGCACTTCCGTAAGTATCGGGTAACCGTCAGAAACAACAAGAAGCACCGCATTATCAACCCGCTTGAAAAAAGCGCTTAATACAAAAGAAATACCCTCAAGATAAGGCAGATTACCCCTGGTTCCAATCCATCCGATTACGAACTCGCCTTCATCTATCGATTCTATGGGAAAGAACCTTTCAACATCAACCGCTGTAGGCACTATGATCACATTCTTATTGAACGAGGAAAACCAATCGGCAATGTACTGGTTTCCTGCAAGCACCGCGCTTGCATGAGCAGCAATTCTTGAGGTGCTTCGGGCCGCAGCCCCTGCACGGGTCAACCATATGGCATCATCAACATCAAAGACCAACGGTGAGCCAAGCATTCGTTCCAGCGTTAAATACCCAGGCAGCAACTCCCTTTGCAGCCATGTAGCATGATGCCATCTAGTCTGATATACGGCGGGGGTTCTCATAGCAATCTTCATCCCTTGCCAGGTTGCAACTATCGGGAAGCGTGCGAATCTCGGCCATTGACCGATATCGAACGGCACTCCTTTATAGACATTGATTTCTGGAAAATATTCTGAAACATTTATCCCGAGCTTTTGCAATTTCTGGATATTTTGACGAACTCTAAATCTTGCCCCCGGGATAAAACGGCCTTGAGTTAGCGCGGCGACACGAATCATGGATTAACCCTCGCCCAGATAGTCATGCGTCCGGTCTGACCAAATACACTTAAAAACCAAGCCAGCGGATATAGCGCATATGACCACCTGCCAGCCCGTTCTGGAAAGCTGATAAGTTTTTGCCCCAGCCCGGCATAGCCCTTGCCTCGCAGCAGGTAACCGGTGCTGGCGATCAGGTTGCTCAACACTCGATGGTGGTGAATCTTCTCCATTGTCCAGCCGCCGGCCTGCAGAACCCGCCCCAGGGTTTCGGGTGTGAAATGATGAAGATGGTTGGGCAATTGCAGTGCATACCATTTCTCTTTGAACAGGCGAAACTCCAGCGATGCTGAGTTTGGCACGGATAGCACCAGCCATGCACCGGGCTTGGTCCATTCGCGTAGTTTCTTAAGGCCGCCGATGGGGTCGTGGAGGTGCTCCAGTACCATCCAGCCCACGACAAGGTCAAAAGGCTCATCAGGCTTCGGGGCAGTTTCCAGTGGCCCGGCATGAACGTGGTAGCCGTGCTGGGCTGCGGCCTGAGCAGCCTTCTCGGAAAACTCGATGCCCTCCACTTGCCAGCCTTGTCCCGCCATGTGGTGTAGGAACACGCCGGACGCACAGCCCACTTCCAGAAGTCGACCAGGGGCTAGTGGCGGCAAGGAGGCAACGTTGAAGTTGAAAAACCATTTGACCAAGGGCCTGAGCAACTTCTTGATGCTGGAAGCCTGCTTGGGCTTAGCCTGCTGCACCCGTGTGCCCAGGTAAGGGCCGTAGTCATCTGGGTAATAGAAGCCGATGCTGTCTGGACTTGGACGGGGGTTGGTGCGCATTAGGCCGCATTCAAAGCATTTGACGACGGCGAATTCACCGGGAAGGTCGTGAAGCAGGTCGCGCCCAATGAGAACGATATTGTCGTTCCTCGGACAGCCCAAGGGGCAGGAGACATTCTCTATACAAGTCGAATCAATCATTTTATAGCCTCACAAGCCCAGCCAAATGGTTCATCCTTCTTTTTATCGAACCTATCAAGCCACAAGAACATCACTTGCAGCAAGCGCATAATTCCTATCGCAACAATTTTGATAGGGAAAAGTGCAATTCCAATGACGTTTGGATTGTTGCTGCGAAGCCCTGTTGGCGGGAAAATTGTCAAACCCCGCGGTAACTCGTATGCCCAACGTACCCAAAGACCTCCAAAATTGGTGATCTTGATTTCCTGGAATCCAGCGTGCTTGCAGATGGATTCAAGCCCATAGGAAGTATATCTAAAAAAGTCATATGGGGTCTGATGTTCAGGATGAGCCATCGGTACCGTCATATATAGCTTTCCACTTGGCCTAAGGACGCGATACATTTCCTTGACGCTTTCCTGTGGCCATTCAAGATGTTCAAGCACTTGAGTACACAGCACCGCATCGAAGCTATCATCCTTGATAGGCATTTCATGTAAGGGAGCAACATAATCAAGATTGGCATAATTCCAACGGCTCTCCCCCACGGCTAAATCAATCGCTTTATAGTTGCAATGAGAAAAGAGTTTTTTGTAAACACCTTCACCTGCTCCAGCATCCAATATAGAAGCGCCCTTTGGCAGACTCTTTGCTACGCTCTCTACGAAACGAGTCACATACCATCTACCTATATCCTGTATTTTACTTCTCGTTGAGAAGTCTTCATTCACAAGCATCAGCATTATCCTAATAATACGAAGGCAAATTATTTAAAGGGGCACACCCAAGCACCCCAATTGATTGCATTGAGCACGATGTGGCTGTGGCATTGGTTATACATACGTCATTGTCATTACATGCTGGCGGTTTTTTCCGTAGGCTCCTATCGGGAGGGAGACTTGATACGGGTTTCCCGAATACGCCTATGATAATAATCAATCAGTGCATGGATATTCTCGGATAACAAGTAGGGTACAGCCTCACGGACGATTTCCTCAGGCCAGTCCCACCATGCCATCTCAATTAACTCGGCAATTATTTCTTCAGGGAAACGAAATCGAATATGTCTAGCTGGGTTGCCGCCAACAATTGAGTAAGGCGCAACATCTTTTGTTACCAGGGCCTTTGCCCCAATCACAACACCATTGCCAATAGTAACCCCTGATAAAATTAACGCTTCCCGTCCAATCCAAACATCATTTCCAATAATAACATCACCTTTAGTGATAGGATGAGCTTTAATGGCCAACCATTCTCTGTAATATAGATTTAGTGGTGATGTAGTAGCCAAATCAGACCTATGCTCACCCCCGAGCATAATAACAACGTCGTCAGCAATAGAGGTATATTTCCCTATACTTAGGGATGCGCCGCTCCCAGGAAATAGTATTCTTGGTTTTCCATAACTCTTGTCTCCGATATTGAACCCAGCCAAATCTGGGTTTTCTTTCATCAGAAAGCGGTAAGGTCCCGGGCGCGAAAACCATTTTGTGCGTATACGCCACACCAATCTCTTAAACATATTTTTTCTCAGAAATTTTCTTGGTCATCAAAGCCCACGATATTAAGAAATAAATACTTACACCCATGGCCAAGCCAAGAGCGCCCATAACATAAAACATTAGAATCTTTATTACCACGCCCAGCGAATAGGCAACCATACCTACTGCTGTTGGTGATTTAGTATCACCCAGTGAATAAAACATGGATGTCATTATCATACCCAGATTGCCAATTGCGAATTGCCCGGACATCAATAACATCATCAACCATAACAATTTCAAGTTCTGATTGGATAATTTGCCATATCCAGCTAATAGAGCGAGTAGGGGTTGACCGAACAGACCTAAAATCAATAGACCGGCGAGGCTGAACGCACCCACTTGCAGCAATTTCCGGTGATATATCCTCCGAAAGCCTGCCTTGTCCCCCGCCTTGTCGAGCCGACTGAGTGCTGGCACCAAGGGCGTCGAGATCGCCTTGTTGATAACTTGGCTGACAGCACCATAAATCTGTTGAGCGAGGTAATATAATGACAGGCTACCACTACCGGCAGAGGAAAGCAAAAAGCGGTCAACCAAGGGATCCGTCTTGTAGTAAGCCGTGCCCAGAAGTAGGGGTTTGATGCGCCGCCAGGCTTCTCTGATGGCCGGGCTTTTCAAGTCTGGACGAACCGGGCTACCCATACCGGGGGCGAGTAGCAAGGTTTGCAGTCCCATGCGCAGGGTGCTTATCCATGCAGCCGCAATCACACCGAAACGGGGAAGCGCCCAAACCAATAGCAGCAAGGCAAAGACACTTGCCAAAATCGGAGTAAATTCGGCCCACAAAAACTGCTGTCGTGCATGGTAAGCGGCCCATTGCACACCATTTATAGCAGTAAAGACCATGCCAACGAGTTGGATGCGGGTAAGCTCTACAGTCAATGCCTGCCCCGCTTCATCGAAGCCTGGCACGGTGAGCGGTACCCACCACGGGGCTGCCGCATAAAGCAGAAAGGCCAACAGCCCGAACAAACCTCCGATAAGAGCAAGAAATCCCCATGCGTCATGCCGAATACGATCTTCGCTTTCTCCCGAAAGAAGCGGCACCAGTACATGCATAAGTGAACCACTGATAACCGCAAGGACAAGCTGCGGCATCGCCATGCCGGCAAACAGGGCATCTGTGTAAGCACCAGGCCCCAGTTGCGTAAGCACATACCATTGAAAGAAAAACGAAAGACCAATGTTGGTGGCTGAAAGTATGCCGAGTTGAATAAATAGTTTCACGGTTTACATAACCTGAATTTGTTCATTAAAGATAGTCAGCACACTAATTGTTGATACAATAAGCACTAGAAGTATTTGTAGAAGTACGTGAGGGTCTCATCTTAAATGTTAAGCAAATGTCCACGGTGACAAATAATATCCAAAATATGAAATAACAAATCCCAAATAAATCACAAAATCCAATTTTCAAAATTCCAATTTAATAATTAATAATTACTCATCGCAAAAAAGTTTTGCCACGAAGGCGCAAATAGTTTTCTTACCACAGATGAACCCCGTACGATAACCTTCGGTTCCCCACAGGGCAGGCACGAATGGATACGAATAAGCGCAACTATCAGTGCTTGTGTCAGTGTTCAGTGTTAGACAATAAGTTTTGAGTTGCTGTTTTAGCATTAATAAGGTTCGTCTTTAAATTAACTGTGGGTATTTCTACGCATAAATAAGTCTTCCTTTTGGTTCTGGTATTTCTCTACCAAGGCTCTTTGCCGTTTCTATCCATTCTGAAATCGCAATCTTCACATTCCATATAGCATCTTCATATGATACACCATCTGACATACAACCAGGTAACTCAGGAACTTATACAATATATAAATTATCTACGTCACTCCAATATATTATCATTTCATATTTATACATCATCAACCTCCTTATTAAGTTTATATTTTAGTATCAGGTTTCTTATCTGTTTTACTTGATATGCTTTAGCTTTTCCATAAAGTCAGCTTTCTTAAATCTTCAAATCTTATATTTTTATCCGATAATCCAGAAAGAATTTTATCAAGTACCTTTTTTTTATTCATTTCATATTTTTATACAAAGATGAAAACCAATAAAACCAGCCGCACCGGTAACCAATATCTTTCTCATATATTAATATTCCCCTTTATAACCGCCACAGGCGTACAGGGAGCATTCCCGATTTTTTGTAAAAATGTCATTAGCAGGGGGAATAGTAACACAAGCATCCAGCTTGAGGGTAAAATACCACAAGCAGGGATGCTTGTGGTACAATGTACAATTAGTTAACCAAAAATCGGGAATGCTCCTGTTCAAACTATGTCCCCCGCTGGCGGGGGTGCAGGGGGTGGACTGGATTTCTCCACCGATTCAACTACTCCTTTATTATGAAAGCAAATTTGCCCCTCTTTCCCATGCTCCGCAGACAATTCCACCCCCTTAATCCCCCGCCAGCGGGGGACAGGCTTGCCACATCCCTTGCAGCTTTCATGCACTTGTGGTGTTGATCCGGGTGCATTCCCGGTTTTTTGTGACTTCTGCCATGTTTTTAATGAAACGTACAGTAGTATTAACCCCTGGCAGCGTTGTTTTGCCCCAATCACACAAACGGTTACAAAAAATCGGGAATGCTCCTGGCGTACACCATTTTTTCTTAGGGTTTCGGAATTGTGGGATTAATGGGGTCAAGTCTTGTCAGGTCGTCCGAGAATGCAATCGTAATCTTTAATGTATACTATATGTTGTCTAATATTAATATGATTGATCAATATGTAGTATAGTATTTGGTACTCAAGGCAATTCGCGGACAACCTGTTGTTTCTTGACATTCCCCTTTTTGGAAAACAGAGACTCTTCCCATCTTCCTAACCCCTTCCAGATGCCCTTACATAATATGCCTCAAGATCCTTAAACCTTCAAATTCCGTATTTACTAATTGGTGTAAGTCAATAAAGTTATACTTTGTACTACAATCCATCAACTTCTTGTTTTTTATGCTCGTTTTTCAAGCTGCACAAACGTAAGGCATTAATTAAATGATGCCTACGTAAAGTTTGGAGTATTGAGTTTTTGTCATTTGAAATTGTTTTGTATTTAGATATTCGTATTTCGAATTTGGTTGCGGCCAAAGGCCGCGCCAAGATATTCCCTGTACCACCCCACAAACCTCTTAATCCCTTCTTCTATTGGAGTAGACGGTTTAAAATCAACATCTCGTACTAAATCGTCAATATCGGCATATGTTGCAGGAACGTCGCCTTGTTGCAGAGGTAAAAGATTTTTTACCGCCTTTTTACCAAGATAATCTTCAAGAACTTCAATAAAATGCATAAGCTCAACGGGATTATTATTTCCTATGTTATAAAGCTTATATGGCGCATAGCTCGTAGCAGCATCTGGTTTATCGCCATTCCATTCAGGATTTGGTTCCGGAGTTTTATCCATCACCCTGACTACACCCTCAATAATGTCTTCTATATAGGTAAAATCCCTCTGCATCTTTCCATGATTAAACACATCTATTGGCCTTCCCTCTAATATTGCCTTTGTAAAGAGAAACAATGCCATGTCTGGCCTTCCCCATGGACCATATACAGTAAAGAATCTGAGCCCAGTACATGGAATCTTATACAGGCTTGAATAGGTATGAGCCATGAGTTCATTGGCTTTTTTAGTGGCGGCATAAAGGGAAACGGGATGGTCAACGTTGTGATGGACGGAAAAGGGCATTTTTGTATTGGCTCCGTAAACAGAACTTGAAGAGGCATAGACAAGATGTTTCACTTTATTATGCCTGCATCCTTCGAGGATATTCATAAATCCGTTGATATTGCTGTCTATGTAGGCATAAGGATTTGTCAAAGAATACCTCACCCCCGCCTGGGCAGCAAGATTTACAACGATGTCAAATTTCTGGTTTGAAAAGAGCTTTGTGATTGCTTCTCTCTGTGCAATGTCCCCTTTTATAAACTTAAAATTTGTATGTCCTTCAAGCTGTTTCAAACGGGCATATTTAAGATTTACGTCGTAGTAATCATTGAGGTTATCTAATCCAATTACATCCTCTCCAAGTGCAATTAATCTTTTGGATAAGTGAAAACCAATAAAACCAGCCGCCCCTGTAACCAATATTTTTCTCATGTATCAATATTCTCCTTTATAACCGCCATAGCCGTACACCATCTCCACTCAGAAAAGGGGGAAAGGAACATATTTGGGGGCCAGACCTCGAATATAGAAAACAAAATTCAGCCCGCAATATCCAAAATATGAAATACCAAAACTCAAATAACAAATTTCAAATAATATTCAAAATCCAATTTTAATAATACAAGTTTTATTATTTTCACCTGCCAAAGTTATTTTTACTCAATATCTTTTATCAGTGCTTATTCGTACTACAATCCATCAACTTCTTGTTTTTTATGCTCGTTTTTCAAGCTGCACAAACGTAAGGCATTAATTAAATGATGCCTACGTAAAGTTTGGAGTATTGAGTTTTTGTCATTTGAAATTGTTTTGTATTTAGATATTCGTATTTCGAATTTGGTTGCGGCCAAAGGCCGCGCCAAGTATATCCGTGGCTAAATTTTACTACCCTTTTACGCTCTTTTTTACCTTATCAGAATGATTCGTATGATTCTTAATTAAATTTCTCGTATCAACGATAAGTTTTGCATTTTTTAAGATAAATTCAGGGTCGTAATCCGAGTGCTCTGTTGCGATAAGAACGGCATCATATTTAGCAAGCGTCTCTGCATGTAAAGGAACGGAGCTATTATTAAATGTGTATTTCCTCATTTTCGGGAGAACCGGTATATACGGGTCGTTATAGTCAACATGTGCATTTTTCTCCACAAGAAGCTCCATGATCTTCAGCGAGGGTGATTCACGGGTATCGTCTATATCCTTTTTATATGAAAGCCCCAGTATTAAAATCTTTGCGCCCTTAATGCTTTTCCCTTTCTCATTAAGCGCCTCAACAGTCTTTTGAACCACATAATAGGGCATGTTGGTATTTATTTCCCCTGCAAGCTCTATAAACCGGGTGGAAAACTCATATTCCCTCGCCTTCCAGGTCAAATAAAAGGGATCGATAGGTATGCAATGTCCCCCAAGACCAGGGCCGGGATAAAATGCCTGAAATCCAAAGGGTTTTGTCTTTGCCGCCTCTATAACTTCCCAAACGTCAATCCCCATCCTATCAAAGAGCATCTTCAGTTCGTTCACCAGCGCTATGTTCACAGATCTATAGATATTCTCAAGTAGTTTTGTGGCCTCCGCAACTCTTGTTGAAGAAACCGGGACGGTCTTTACCACTACCGAATCATAAAGGGCTTGTGCAACGGTAAGACAATTATCCGTATAACCGCCAACCACTTTAGGGATTGTCCTTGTTGAAAAACCCTTATTATTCGGATCTTCCCGCTCCGGTGAAAACGCAAGATAAAAATCCTCACCAGCTTTTAACCCCGACTCCTCAAGTATGGGTCTCATGTCCTCATCCGTAGTCCCTGGATACGTAGTGGATTCAAGGACAATAAGCTGTCCCTTGCGAAGATTTCCGGCAATAGTCTTTGTTGTGTTAAAGACATATGACATATCAGGCTCACGGTATTTGTTCAGCGGCGTCGGAACACAGATGATGATACAGTCCATAGCTGATAACTTCGAGAAATCCGTGGTGGGGGTGAAACGCGATCCGGCGTCCGTGATACGTGAACTATCAATATGTTTGATATAGCTTTTGCCCTGACTCAGTAATTTTACCTTTTCAGGGTCAATGTCGAAGCCTGTCACCTGAAACCCTGCCTTGCAGAATTCAATGACCAGAGGCAATCCAACATAGCCGAGGCCGATAATGCCAATGTGTACTACTATCCATCAATTTCTTGTTTTTTATGCGTGTTTTTCATGCCGCCATTTCCGTAAGTGCTTTAATATCAAGGGC
>NZ_JAOSKF010000011.1:0-17989 GCF_027493735.1 Candidatus Kuenenia sp. | reverse complement strand
TGTTATCGCTTTTTGCCAATCTTGGTAGTGGAAAATACTGATTTTCGCATTGCGAAAATCGTTTGCAGGATTTAGGTATTAGAAAATCCGGGGTTCTTTATGAAGGTTTGCAATAAAATTGGCAAGCCGATAGAACTTGGTATGAGTAAATTACCAGCAAAGGCACAGAAGGTGATTGAAAAAGCAGTAAAAGCTAGTCTTGAACGAGCGCTCAAAGCTGCTGTGTTTACCCTGAATACATCGGAAAATACTAAACCATCAAATTGGCGGCATCGTATTGCTGTAATAGTTACTGGCGCAGTGGGTGGTGCTTTCACTTGGATAGCGCTGCCATTCGAATTGCCAATATCTACAGTCATTATGCTCCGTTCCATTGCCGATCATGCGCGGTCACAGGGTTTTGATATTACAGATTATAAAACCCGCATGGAATGTTTAAGCGTCTTTGCTTTAGGATCGGACATAAAACCTGAAAATGTAAATGAATCGTCTTATTATGCAGTAAGAGGCGCACTGGCAAAACTCCTTACCGAAGCGGCAGAATACATTGCGCAAAGGGCAGGGGTTGAGGCAATTACCGAGGAAACAGAAAGGCTGCTTGCCCCGCAAATTGTAAAATTTATTGAGAAAATAGCAACTCGTTACGGTATTGTTGTAACAGAAAAGGCGGCAAGCGTTGCGATACCGTTAATCGGCGCTGCCGGTGGAGCAATAATTAACACGCTCTTTATAAATCATTTTCAGGATGCCGCCAAGGCGCATTTTACTATAAGAAGGCTTGAACATAAATACGGAGGGGAAATTGTCCGAATGGTTTACGAAAAAATGTAACCACCAAAAAACAGCAAAATGGTGGATGTTTTAAAGAAAGTCGAAACTATGTTTCTGGTTGTATCGCTGAATTGCAACTACCACAAGTAAAAGGCAAATGCAAGGTTAATTTAGGTAAATACGAGGAGTTAATAAATGCTAGCGTGAGTTTATCACAAAATAAGGCATGAAGCAACGTAACATAAATACAGTCAATGCGTTAAGCACAACATCAATTGTATACACTGAGTCCTTGAAGTTTCAGCCGATGTTTGTGGAAATCCATAATGCCTAACGCATTCATCAACAGAGATTCCTTGTCGGACATTTCTTCCAATTTGTAGGTAGCCTTAACTCTCCCTCTGGCCTTTGTTTCTTCAAGCATAGCAGAAAGCCTTATATTATTAAGGGTGTCTAACAGGGTATCTAACGTTCCACTAAATTGTGCGTGCGCTTTTGCCTGATACCACACAATCGCCGCCATTAGGTATCCGAGGACGCAAATAAAAAAATGCACCCTGATTTTCTGATCCGTCCAGTGAAATTGCGGTTTTAAAGCAAGGTGATAGGGGTTCTTGAGATTTCTAAAGGCATGTTCAATTTTTGATTGCCCATAGTAGGCTTTTATAATGTCCGCGGTATCCCAATCGTGATGGTCTGTCATAAGAATCCTGAACCCCAGTTCCCCTTCTATTTCTTCGAGCTTTTTCTGGTCGATTGAAAAATTCAATTGAAACTTGCCTTCAGATACCTCTTTTAACGACCAATCGATAACATCCTTCGCAAATTGACATTTCACTACACTTCTTATCGTATCCTCCAGACCCTCTTTGTCCCGCATCTTTCCCTTTGGATTACACAGATGCTGCTGTAAGAGCTTTAACTGATGTTCTGCCTTTTCCAGAGACTGAGACATTCCCCTTAATTGCCCAACCTTTAATTTCTCGGAAATAAATACGACAACGGTTCTTTCCTGCCCCCAAATAACCCGTTTGTCATGGTACACCTGTATCTTACTGCCGTCAACGTCATATTCCCTGAAATTACACATGGCATCCCCTACCAACTGCTTGTGATGATACGGTGTAAGCGCTCCAACGTAATGCAATGCCAATCTCTCTACAATAGCCATATTGTCCATGGAATTGTTTCCACGATCAAAAACAATAGTGTGCTTTTTGCTGTCGAAACCTAATCCGGTCATCCTGTCTTTTATCGTCTCAAGAACCGCGCTGAACACCTTTGCATCCGCCATGTTCCCCTGATAGGTATGGTGAAACAACGGTATCATGTCGTTACGTGTAACGACCATCGCCAACCCGACCTGCCTGAGATCGTATCGCTTTTGTTTGTTTTTCCCCCGCCGGGCAATAGTGCATCGCAGATTAGTTGTGTCGATATACGTGAAAAAATTGGTTGTATCAAAAAACAGTGTGTCGCTTTGAAGGTTGTATGTTTTAAATGTCTTTTCAATTAATTCGCGCTCGATTTCTGCAATGGATTCTTCAGGAAGTGCATCCATCAAATCCCAGAAATGCTGACTGTCTATTTTACTCAAGCTGTGTCTGAGTAAGTATTCGGCAGTAGTCGTCTTTGCCCAATCCCACCATCCTCTTTTGCTGGTAGGCACACACACTCTCCCCACGGCACCCAACAAGAGGGTACTTCCGGCGGTCAGATTATTTCGAACAGGTTTTTTAGCACAATACTGCCGTGGCGACTTTATATATTTATTAATCACGGAAGGGACGTCCAGGGCATTGGCCACACTTAGCAATGCGGCTACCGCGCCATGTGAATAAGATTTGAGCCGTAATTTTTCGGTAAGACCTTGCAGTTGTTTTAATAAATCGTCTGCCTTGCCAAGATAGGCCAGGACGATGGGCCTGGGCTTGCCGTTAACGCGCCGCGATTCGACAATATACCAATATTTATAACCTCTGGAGTTTTTAGATTGAATGGTAGCCATGGCTATTAGTTGTTAGTGTATACGTAATAGATTAATACTCCGTGTATAATAGTATATACAGGCATATAATGCAATATAAATATAGTATTATTCAGTGTATACATAATTTTTTAGACAAAAAAAGTCGCAACCCGATACAAATCATTGGATTGCAACTTGATGTCTTTGTCTTACACCTTATTTCGTGATAAACTCACGCTAGAACATTATGAGCAGAAAAAACAGGCAGTTTTAGATTTGGCAGATATTTATTTGAAAGATCGGCCGGAGACTAAAGACGTTGGTTTCCATGCAATGAAAAAAATTTAGAAGATAGCAAATATATTTTAGCCGTTGTTGGTGAAGTAAAGGCGGGCAAATCAACGTTTATAAATGCCTTACTGAAAGAAGAAGTGTTACCAAGCGGTGTCTTGCAAAATACAAAGGCAATTATTGAAATTGAAAAACCCAAAGAAGACGAAAACGGAAGAAAGTATATTAAGGTTGTCTGGGGTAATAAAGATAATGAAGGTAAAAACGTAGAAACTATTTTTGAATCGGAAAACAAAGAAGACCTTAATAATGAGCTTAAAAAGATCGCTGCTGTGGACACAAAATACAGGGATATACCGACTACTGTTATTGATGGCTATTTACTTAATGACATAGCAGAGATACCAATAGAAGCATTAGAAAGAGAAGGGGAATATTCCTCCTTAACAGGAAAGGAAAGCCTTATAAAAAGTTATATAGAAGAATACAAAGATAAGTCAAAAATACCTGTGGAAATCCATTTTGTATATCCATTGCAGTACTCTTTCAGCGATTTGGTAGTAGTAGATAGCCCTGGGGTAAATGCAAGAGGTGGAATACAAAGAAGAACCAGGGAATCCATTTATAGAGCGAATGCAATAATATTTGTCCGGTCGCTTGAAACACCGGCAGAACACACATCTTTTCGTGAATTTTACAGAGAAGTAATTCCTGACAGACCAAAGGAAACACTGTTTCTGGTCTTTACTAAAGCACAAGATAAAGACGAGCTTGATTTAAAAAAAGATGAAATCAGAGAAGACATATCTGAAATATCTGAAGAAAAAATCATTGGTGTTGATAGCCTATGCAGATTATTGCAATTTGAATTAGAAAAATATAAAACTCCAGACGAATTAATTGATACTTATAAAAAACAGAAGACTGAACTATCTGAACAGTTAAATAAAGCCAGCAATGATACAAAAAAAGAATTAAGGGAAAAAATTGTTGTAATAAATAATAAATTGAAAATCCTTGAAAGTATTCCCTTTAAAGAAAACAAAAAACAATATTCAGATGAGTTAAAAAAGATGTCAAATTTTGACAAAATGGAGGAAATCATTGAAAAGTTTTCTACCCAAGCTCCACTCCAACAATTACAAGAGATTTTAGAAAGTATTAAAGAAGGCTACAAATCTCAAAGTGAAATATTAAAAGAAAATATAAAACTTAAAGGAATGAAAATAGAAGAGCCTCAAAAATTGGAAATAAAAATCAAAGAGCTAATGGATGCCCTTAAAGAATACGAATATGATAAAGGGGAATTTGTACGAAAATTGGGATATAAATACGGCGGAGAACAAGCCTTATATATGGATAACATCAAAAAAATTAAAGAATCTGTAGACAATATTTTATTACAGGATTCCGAGGATAAAATTTTCAAAGAGTGTGAAAATATAGAAAACATGATACGGACAGTGACAGATAAAGTGGTAGAAGAAATATCTGATGAAGTATTAAATTACTTCAATGAGAAAAAAGTCGAATTTAAAGAGAAATATGATATTACCATTCCAACCGTTAATGTAAATACGTTAAAAACCGCTGCAATGGAAAGTTCTTACGATGAAAGAGATGATTATAAAGATGAGAAAAAGACACAGTTAGAAAGAAAATGGTATACTTTATGGGTTTATCGACACACAAGAGAATACTTTGAGAAAGTTAAAACTGGTACTATTAAGGTATTCAATAATGCAAAATATTTGGAAAAATTAAAAAAAGAATTAAAAGATGAAAATTGGAAACGAGTAGACAATTTACAAAAGGAGCATATTAAGCCTATTGTCAATAAATATTGCGAATCAGTTATAAGAGAGACTGACAACCTTATTGAAGAAAGAAAAAAAAGCCTAAACGAACTATTAGAAGAAAGCAAAACGAATGATCGACATATAAAAGATATTAAGAAATTAAAAAAAAGTTAGAAGATATAGGAAGTGATAAAGAAGGTGAAGAAAAAGGGAAACTGAAAGAAGTAAAAAATCAAATATCTATCATATCAGGGAAAGGAGAAACCTTAAAATGATTTTAAAAACGGGGACTCAAAAAATTTATTCGGTAGTTGATAATGCCTTTACGGAACTTCAAGCAGATATTAAAAGAAGGTACAATCTTAATGGCAATTACAGCATTGACGAGGTGAAAAATCAAATCGTTGATGGTTTGTCTGGTATGATTGCATCAAGAACGAATGCACTTCTTGATACACTACGGAATTTACTCCTGGATGATGCCGCAACCTACCTTAAAAAAGCGCCTATAGACACAAGAAATAATTTTTATAAAAAGGGTTTTAAAGAAATGATTGAGAGATCATTTCAATTCAAGTCAGATAATTTAATTTGTTCTCATGACCCAAGGGTTCTGGGCAGTTGTATTACCGGGGTAGTACATTATTAGCGGGTGGTTTAATTGCATTCTTTATTTTTTCGGGTCTTTGGCCAAAGGTAATTGCAGGAATTGTTGCCCTCGCACTATCTGGCACAACAGCAGGTATTGCTTACAAAAGAATGCTGCCAAAGGCACGGGAACAATTTGAAAAAGACATTGAATCATTTCTCAGTGCAACGAAGAAACAGTTGATAGAAGAATTTGATCATTTAACAAACAAATTTTTTAGTGAATTCGAGATGTTTTGCAAAAACGAAGGTTTTGGGGGGATAGATCAATGACGGAAGAAACAATCGTAAAAAATAAAGAAACGGTTAAGGAAATTGAAAGTTTGTTTGAAAATATACTTCCTTGGTCACCACTATCGATTGATAGCACAATTAATAACAAATTGGAAGAAACACCTTTTTTGGGCGGAATCTATTTCTTTCCAATCTATGAAATTACAATAGCAAACAATAGAGAAGACATACCGGAATTAATCAGGAAACGATTTCTCAATATTCTGGCAGCATCCTACAAATCACAAAATAGCGTCATAACAGTGTTCAAGGGAGAAAAAGACAAATTACAGGTATATATTGGTTTCCAACTCAACACCCATAGTGGAATAAATACTACAAAACCAGAAGTTTTCCAAAGTATAGTAGAAGGCGTCATTCCAGGCTCAAAAACAAAGCTAGACCGAACAATAAACCTTCCTGATATGATTTCGGATAAAAAATATGGCGGTATCATTTCTGGAATCCCTACCATAAAAATTGAGGATGAAAAGCAACATTTCAATATCTCCTCTGTAATTCGTAGTCTCTATGGCGAAGAATTTGTTCTGGCAATTATTTCAAAGCCTATTTTACCAGATGAATTATCCCAACAGTTTTTAAATGTATTAAAGGCAAGAGATGTTTGCCACCAATTTGCTGTTCAAACGAAAGGTTCGGAAGGTGGAGGAAGTAGAGGCGAGCAAAAGTCTGAGACGATAACAGAAAGTAAAACACTTGCTGAAGGTTTAATTGCGAAGATTGTTGAGAGCGTAAAGGTTTTGCGCAACAAGGATAGTACACATAATGAAGAAGGTTTTTGGGCAGGTTTAATTTATAGTTATAGCAAACAAAAATCAGGATGCGAACAAACTGGAAAAAGTTTTGAAGAACACTGGGGACAAACGTTGAATAAAGAAATTCAAGATGGTATGGCAAAAGAGTTAGAACAAATATCAGATAATTACCTAAAAAGGCTAAAAAAAGGTATGAATGTAGGTTTCTGGGAAACGTCAATTACATTTGCTACTGCAACTACAGAAGGGAGAGACAAGCTGGCAGGCAGCTTTTTGGGGGAATTGGGAAAACCAACAGATGAAAATTTCCCTGCACAATCTATCTTTGCCTCTATTGACAAAAACAAGATTCTCTTAATACCAAAGGTTGACAATATCAGTCAGATATTCCCAAAAAGTTTGTGTTCCTATATTACAAGCGAAGAACTGGCACAAATTGCTTCTCCGCCCATTGAATCACTGCCTGGCTATGAGATAAGAAGGATTCCAAATCTTAGCATGACAGATACACAACTAGATACTGCACAACAGCATATTGAAATTGGCAAAATATGTGACTTTGGGAAACCAATACCTGCCTCATCATTTAATATCACACAGAAAGACTTTTCCAAACACATATTTATTTGTGGATTAACTGGTAGTGGAAAATCAAACACGGCAAGGCAATTAATTAAAAATATTGACGTGCCCTTTTTACTTCTTGAATCCGCGAAAAGAGATTACCGACAACTCCTAAGAAATAGAAAATTTAAAAATATCCTCAGAATATATACCATCGGAGATACGACAGTTTCTCCTATTCAATTTAATCCATTTTATATAATCCCTGGTGTCTCTCCAACTACCCATATTGACTACTTGAAAGCCATTTTTAATGCAAGCTTTTCAATGTATGGTCCTATGCCTCATATTGTAGAAAAATGTTTACACACTATTTATCAAAAGAAGGGATGGAATTTAACGAAAGGCACTCATCCCTTTCTATTTAAAGAAGGAGAGCCTTTAAGAAACAAAGAAAACGTTTCATTATATAAACATGATGAGGCAAAATTTTGTTTTCCCACGTTAAATGACCTGAAAGAAGAAGTTGAGCTTTATGTGAGCGAATCAAAGTACAGAGGGGAGTTGAAAGATAATATACAAGCTGCCATTATTACGCGATTGGAGAGCCTTTGTGTAGGCGCTAAGGGTGTCATGTTTAATACATTAATGCCTCCGAATATTCAAAACCTGCTTGCGTACCCCGCAATTTTTGAGTTAGAACCATTGTCCGATGACGATGATAAGGCATTTTTAGTTGGGCTAATGCTGGTATTTATCACTGAATACAGACAATTAACAAATCCTGCCACAAGTCCAATTGTTAAAAAAAGAGGGCTGGAACATCTGTTGATTATAGAGGAGGCGCATAGATTATTAAAGAATGTAAACACTGAACGCCAAATGGAAATGGTTGGCAACCCAAAAGGCAAAGCTGTTGAAACATTTTGCAATGTCATAGCGGAAATGCGCGCTCTGGGCCAGGGAGTTATTGTTGTAGAACAAATACCTACAAAAATAGCGCCTGATGTTATAAAAAACACTAACACTAAAATAGTCCACCGGTTGGTTTCAAAAGACGATCAAACATTACTGGCAGGTTCATTGAACCAATCGGATGAAGATGCACTTTATTTAGGTTCATTAAAGACAGGACATGCCTTATGTCACAAAGAAGGAATGGACAAACCCATTGAGGTAGAAATTAATTATTCAGATGATTCATGGCAAGTAAGTAATGAAAATGTGAAAAGTTTAGCACAGAATAAACAGTTATTACCGCAAGATATTTATCTGGAATTAAATGACTTTAAGTCTTGCGTTGGTAAGGCGGGTAAAGAAATTGTTTTTAAATTTTTAAATTCTCTTCTTACTTTAAACGATGATGAATTTAATCATCTTCTTGCGAAAGTTCAAGGTGAATTAAAAAAGCTTTGTGTGGAGAACAACTATATCAACTATTTTGGTACAGATACAATACAACATTTTATCGTCCATCAAATCACTGAAATATTTTCACGTGGAGTTTACTGTATTGGATGGAAGTTTCCAACGGGGCTGATAAGTATTGCAAAAGAATTAATTAAAGAGGAAAAACATGACTCGTTAGAAAGGCTAAAAGAGTTAATAGCCAATTATTGGAATGTAAAAAATACGAAAGAAGGTATTTGTGAAATTATTACAAAATTGGTACGCAAATATCATATTGACAAAAAACTAAATCATTTTGATAGTTTCGTCTTGGAGAGGATTATAAAAGACTATTTTCTTATAGTAGATAATTCAATATGTAATGCGATTCTATATCATGTAATGCAATAATAAAATCGGAGGACCAATTAATGATGGAACCTATTTCAGCAAGTGCTATGGCACATGCTGCCAAAGAAATGGCGGTTAGAGAAATTCCAAAGGAGGCTACAGAAACAGGTTTAAAAGAGTCTGTACTCAGCGAGCAATTGGATATTATTAAAAACAATTCTCTGGAGTCTTTAGAGGCACAAGATGAGGCATTTTCTCAAAGACTCAAAGAATACAAAACGCAAGTTGAGATTAATTACGAAATGGGAGATTTCAGAGAGAAAAATGTTTTTAGTGAATTAAAAGAAAATTATCCTGAAAAAGATGGTTACAAAATTTTCCCAGAACGCTATCTATGCGATAAAGAAGGTAAAATCGTCAGGGATACGGTTTCAAGAGAAGCAAGGAGAATTGATTTCTTGATAGGAACAGATAGAGAAATCATGAAGTCTATCGAAGTTACATCTGAAAAAGCTCCAAAGGAAATGCAATTAGCAAAAGAAGAACGAATTCGTGAACAAGGAGGGAATTATATAAGATTGCCTGAAACAGGTGAACTAATAATATTTCCATCAAATATAAAAACCGAAATTTGGCGGAGGGCTTAAAATGAAAAAAATAAAAGTTTATGACAAAGTAAAATGGCATTATCCAGAGGGCAAAAATTGTACTGATCTGGACTCTGCAAAAACTCATTTTAAAATCATTATGGAATGGTTAAACAAAAATAACCTTTTAACACCATACGGTAGAGAGATATATGAAATCGGAATAGATAGTGATTTTTCTTTGACGTCAGAAATGGTAAATGAACAAGGCAATTTGATTTTGCAAAAATGCTATAAGATCTGGCTCAAGATGATTGATTATAAGAAACGTCCTGATGTAGCAGTTTTTGAGGGATGCCTTAGAGATGTAATGGAAGATAAGAATATGGAGCTAGATATATTAATTCGAATAGTAATCAAAAAAAAAGAATTTGAAAAAAGAATTGGCAAGAAACCTACAAGGTTGTATCTCACCTCAAGTGATGAACAGGACATAACAGCGTTGCCTGCAACAAAAATTGGAGAATTAGCCGGTTTTTTTGCTCAATATGGGGCAAAAGAAGCAATTAAGAGAACTGGAAATAAATTTAAAGAAATGGAAGTTATTTGGGATTCTCCGGAGTTTAAAGTTGAATAATATATCAATGACGTTATATAGCGCATATATTAATAAAATCAAAGGAGTCTAAAATGACAAAATTTGAAGAACTGTGTAATTCATATCGCCTATCAAGAAAAAAATATTTCGATTATAAAAACGAGTGTGTTAATTTTGCTGAAAAATTAGTCAATGGGATGATTGATCATTTTGAATGTCCTAAAGAACAAATAAAGTACTTTTCTCCCAAAGACCAAGTTATACCTGATAATGATTCTTTTCAATCGCTAAGAGGTGTAATGACTTTAGAGGACGATACCTTCTGGCATTTTCGGATTGGGCTCACCTTATATGAATCGCATGAGATAATAACACCACGCGAAATAGTAACAATTCACATCCTTCTTAAGAAAATTAATGAACGTTTTATTGTCAAAATTAATACTTTTGAGGAAAAATTTGAGATTAATGGGAATAGTCCAGAGGATTTTGAAAAATTTTATGAATTTATATTCAACAAAATTAAAGAAGATTATGAAAAAGACTTTGAAATTTTCTCTGAAGGAGAAAAAGATACTGTAAGAAAAATTGGTTTTAAATGATAATATGAGGAAAGACTTAGGGGAGACTTGGGGTCGCATCTTAAATATTAAGCCAGGTTGGATTGAGGCACAACTCGAAGAGAAAGCAAGAATCACAGGAAATTTAAAACCCGGTATTCTTGTATTTTCTGTCTTCCTCAGATTAGGAGAATAAAATCAATGCCCACAATCTTATACATAAATGGTTGGAGGATTTACTTTTTTGCAAACGAAAGCAATGAGTCTATTCATGTGCATTGCCAGAAATCAGAGAAAAGATGCAAATACTGGCTTGATAAAGAGCTTTTGAAATCGAAGAGGCGCATAGTTATAATATGAATAATAAAGACAAACGAATCGTGCGTAAAATTATTTTTGAACATTTCGACTACATCGTTGAGCAATGGGAGAAATTTGAAGAAAGGAAATGGTAATGGAAAAAGCTCATATAGTGGAAAACCTTGAAATCACCGCAGATGAAATTCGTATGAAGATAGACGGAAAACAACATTCGTTTAAGATAGCCGAGATATCGCAACGGCTGAAAAAAGCAACACAGAAAGAGCGAGAATACTTCGAGATATGCCCTACCGGGTACGGCATACATTGGCCGCTTATTGACGAAGATCTGTCAATTGACGGACTCCTTGGCATAAAGCACATACCGAAAAGGCTGAAAACAAAAGAAACTACGGTAAAATAACAGGGTATTCCGTCAGGCAGACAGGATTTCGGACGGCGGAATTCTGATTGCAGATGGTTTTAATTCTGAAGGTGTATAAAGAAAAAGAATGCGCAAAGCAAGACAGGATGATATGCAGGGAAAAGGAAAAGACTGGAAATTCCTCTGGGAAGAACTATGCATAAAATAACGTTTTTACCCGATGCCGAGGATACTTTTAAAAAATAAGATAAACCTGCAACACAGGACTGGGGGGCAAAACTGAGGGGAATTAGGGTACACATCCCATATTTTTTAGGGATGTGTACCTATAATTTACTTTTATAAGAATCTTTTGGTAAAAGGAGTCTCAAATGATAGATGTAAAACAAGCCAGCAAATTAGCTATAGAATATTTCACGACTTTATTTGAAAATAAGTATAGTAATTTAACCCTTGAAGAGGTAGAGGTCTCGGGAGATGGTAAATATTGGTATATAACACTTGGTTACGATATAGACAAACCTTTTTCTGTCACACTTCCTCTTAGAAAGACAGGGAGAGAATATAAGCGTTTCAAGATAGATGTTGAATCAGGCAAAGTCTTATCAATGCAAATTAGAAAACCTGACCAAATTCAGAACTTCTGATCCGTGGAATTCTGTTTGATGCCAAATTGCAAGAAGTGCAGTCGCTCACACGTATCCATGTTGCTTATTTTCCTGTATGTATGCACCACACAAGCAGATTCGGCGGACAATACTCCTTTTTTATGAAAATAGGGATCACATCATTTTCCAATCAGCAAGGAAACGACTTCTTTCTGTCTATCACATATCTAACTATAATTGTTAGACTTGGATGTTTTTTACTGAAAAATACATTTCAGGAGTTTTGAATTTATGGATTATATAAAAATTTTTAATAAATATCGTAATAAAGGCGTGCTGATAGATTCAAATCTCCTTATATTATTTTTTGTCGGCACATATAATCAATCGACCATTCAATGTTTTAAAAGAACGCAAAAATATAACATCGAAGATTTTGAACTATTAGAGTCCTTTATTAAGTATTTTAAAAAGGTAGTTACTACCCCTAACATTTTGACGGAGGTAAGCAATTTGTGTGGAAAGCTACCAGAGATATTTAAGTTAGAATTTGCTAAACATATTGAACTGTTAGATGAATATTATACTCCCAGTCGCCATATCAGTAAATTAGAACATTTTAAAAAGTACGGTCTTACGGATTCTGGTATTATAAATTTAGTGAAAGGGGAATACCTTGTTTTGTCAGATGATTGGCCACTTGTTAGTTTTATGCAGGTAAAAAATATTGATACAATAAATTTCAATCATTTAAGGTATGTCAATTGGAGTTAAAGGAGAAGATGACCTGAGGGGTCAAATCTCTATTATTGGCGTACCCAGCAAGGTTGGGCTTGAGGCACAAAACCCAACGGTTAAATGTCGCGAACGGCAGTGAAACTGGGACTTTCTTTTTGATGTAACGAGTTTCGCAGGTTGGCCTGAATAATTTGAATCGTTGGGTTTCGCTTCGCTCAACTCAACTCAACACGACTTATTTAACAAAAAATGTATATCGGATATACGTATTAAGAAAATTGCTTGTGGTAAAATGATAAAAAGATGAATCTGGGGTAGACATGACCAGTATCAAAGAGATAAAATTTATCGTAATGTTAACGTCGGAAGACAGATATCGTCATTGTCATATTAGATTCAAAAGACAAGTTATCCGTTTTGCTGTACAATACGAAACCAAATTTTAAGGCAAGTGGCTGCCTGTGGTGAGATATGATACAGAACACGGTTTCGCCCATCGCGATTTATTAGACAAAGAAGGTATAGTAAAAAGCATTTATTTTTATAAAAATCTGTTTTTTTCTTGCATTTGAATTGTTTCTAGAGTATTAAATTCTGCATGAATCCATTTCTCAGTGAAAAAACCCGAATAGAATTTAAAAAAGCACATAAGAAAGAGCCTCATAGACGTCATGCCGACCGAATCAAAGCTATACTTCTTCTTGATTCAGGATGGAGTTATGAAGAAGTAGCAGAAGCGCTCTTGTTAGACGATCAAACAATCAGGAATTACGAAAAACTATACAAAGATAAAGGTTTCGACGGGCTTTTATCTGACAATTATGTTGGCTGTATGCCAAAACTCACTTGCGAACAAGAAGAACAATTAAAAGATCATATCAGGAAAAACAACTATAGCGCGGCAAAAGAAATTGTTGAATATGTAAAACAGACATTCAATAAAATCTATACACCCGAAGGAATGGTACATACCCTCGATAGATTAGGCTTTACTTACAAGAAAACTACAATAGTTCCAGGCAAAGCAAACCCTGAAAAACAAAAAGAATTTATCGAAAACTACAAACAACTCAAAGAAGAGAAAGCCCCTGGAGATAAGATACTTTTTATGGATGGAGTTCATCCACAGCACAATTCTACGTCTGCATATTGCTGGATAGAGAAAGGCAAAAAGAAGGAAATACCCTCTAATACCGGCAGGAAAAGAATAAATTTAAACGGGGCTATTGACATAGAAACCTTTGAAGTAACAATCCGGGAAGATGAAAGCATCAATGCTCAATCAACAATAAAGCTTTTCCATGAAATAGAGTCAAGGTATGCTCAAGCCGGTACTATTTACATAATCTCTGATAATGCTAAATATTACAGGTCTAAGTTGGTCAAAGAATACCTTGCAAATTCGAGAATAAAGATCAAATTTCTCCCTTCCTATTCACCCAATTTAAATCTCATTGAAAGATTATGGAAATTCTTTCGCAAAAAAATATTGTATAACAAGTATTATGATACTTATGAGAAGTTTAAAAACAAATGTTTAAGTTTTTTCAAAAATATTAACGAGTATACAGATGAATTGTCTACTCTTTTAACTGAAAATTTTCAAATTATTGGCGAGCAAATTTCGAAAATCTGATTTGTTTGACTATAATAAGCAAAAAACACCTATATTTGTCAAAGATTATAATGAGGCATTGACTTTTGCTGAGTACGATATTAAATCGAATTGGAAACTGTATAAACAAACCTTCTTAGGAGGTACAGAGTATGAAGGGAAAAAGTAAGGATTTTTTTATGAGGAACTCTGGATTAAGCACAGAGTTTAGTAAATATATTTTAGACCATCCTGAGATGGATGAACTTTTAACAGAAGAAAAAGTAATTATATTTCTGCCAGAATTCGACCCTGAGCTTAAAAAATTTAATCTCACTATGGCAAAAGAGATCGAGGCCGGAGGAGGAAAAGTTACCTATGTGAAAGTAAAGCAGTTATCTCCAAAGGTTCAATCGAGATTAGTTGGAGTAGAAATAGGAGGAGACTTGGGGTCGCATCTTAAATATTAAACCAGGTTGGATGATGTACGACTCGAAGAGAAAGCAAAGCGAAACCCAACCCAACCCAACTCTTAACGTTTGTAAAATATCGCAAATGGTTGTCGCTGGATTTCACCTTGTCCTACTCCACCTTTTGTTCGCAGGTGAGTTTTGGTACACAGCCAACATAATTGTCAGATAAAAGCCCGTCAGAACCTTTATCTTTGTATAGTTTTTCGTAATTCCTGATTGTTTGATCGTCTAACAAGAGCGCCTCTGCTACTTCTTCATAACTCCATCCTGAATCAAGAAGAAGAATTCTTGACATGCACACAGCTTAATCATTTAAAAAACGAGGTATTGGATTGCATTAGTCTTTTACGACAAAGAGCAGAAAAACGCATTGAGCGAATAATTGCCAATTTGCGGAGCGGGAAAATGTTATTTTAATCATCAAATTTAAGGAGTGTAAAACATGAAAGCTTATGAATATTATGCAGAGGTTTTGCCTGATGGGCATTTGTCTATTCCAAAAGGTCTTAAGGATAAACTGAAACCTGATTCAAAGGTAAGAATCATGCTTTTGCTTGATGATGAGGAAACAGCGTGGAATAACTTTGCGATGTCACAGTTTCTGAAAGGTTACTCGGAAAAGGATGCCATATATGACAACCTATAACTTTGGCGAAATTATTCTTGTGAGATTTCCCCATACTGACTTGCAGGACATTTCTAAAATGCCTGCCCTTATTTTATACGATTCGGGGGATCAAGATATTCTCATAGCAAGAATAACAACACAGGAATATACCACTTAACTAAAAAATAGGTATACCAATGCAAACATTTACCGTTACCATAGCCAAGGGGGAAAAGTTTTACATTGCACAGTGCAAGGAACACTCAAATTGTTTTACTCAGGGGAAAACAATAGAGGAGGCCATTCATAATATAAAAGAGGTTATTGAGCTTATACTGGAAATCAAAAAGCCTAAAATAAAGGTGGTATTAAAAGAAGATCTTGTAAATGCCTTGTAAAAAAGGCAAAACAGAGTCAGAGATTGGAACTCGAAATTCTATCACTGAACAAAGACCCCACACACGTCTCTATGCACGGCATCTTGTTGCCTGTTTTTAACGCCTTTACAAACATATACAAACACTACCAAGTAAATTGCTTTTTTATAACATTTCTGCTGTCAAGTAAATTCTAAATTATTTTCGCTGAATAGTTACAAAATATCTACATTGATACCGTCATTGTGAGCGACAGCGAAGCAATCTTAAGTCTTTTGGGAACAAGAGATTGCTTCGTCGCTCCACTCCTCGCAATGACATTTTTTAAGGGAAGTGTCCCTATATTAATTATGCGCCGATATCATTTACAAAAGAAAGAACGAGAAATAAAGGAGTTTGATGAAATACTCGATATTATAAAGAAGGGGAAATACATCACTATAGCAATGTGCAGGAAAAACGAGCCCTACATCGTCACCTTGAGCTATGGTTTTGATAAAACAAAAAACGCTTTTTATCTACACAGTGCATTAAAGGGATTAAAATACGAATTTCTAAGAGAAAATAGCAGTGTATGCGCAACAATAATAGATGATAAAGGTTATATAATTAATGAATGTGCGCATGCATATCGTTCACTTGTAGTATGGGGAAAAATGTGTTTGGTGGGAAAAGGTCTATGGCATGGACATACTTCTTGCACATCTGGAAAATACCCCAGAACAGATTAAAAAAGGGGCATTATCTAACATCCATATTTATAAAACAGTAAGTGGCTGTAAGAATAGAAAGATATATCACCACAAAATTACAACGTCTGATAATGTATATTATGTTGTGTTTATAATGGATTTAAGTCGAAACTACGTTCTTATGGCATATTCGCACCTATTTAAACAAATTCCACTTACTTTGTCTTTTTCTGTGTTTTGGTTGTCTGTTTTGTGTCTATCCTTTTTGCTTTGCGCAATTCACGCAATGCAAGATAGAATTGCCTTTCCAGAGATGATTCATATTTCATTATTTCGCTCATCTTATCTTTTTCTTCAATAATTTTTAATGCCTTTAATTGTTGCAATTCATTTTTTGTTCTCTTCTTAGATGTGAAAAATCCCTGTTCATATTCCTGAATACCGGAAGAGGCATGTTCAATAATCTGCTTCTCTATATTTAGACATCTTTTCATCCGCCATATACTAGAAACTATCCTGTCAGCGAAAAACGACTCAATTTCGTTTGAAGGTTTAAACTCCTTGTCTATAATAGCTCTCAAATCATTAAGGTCGTCAATGTTTTCACCTTCGATTAATATTTCATTACTAAATATATATTTTCTAATTACAGTGCTTTTAGGTACGGAGTCTTGTTCTTTTTCTGTAACTTCTTTTACAACAGTTTTTGTAGTTGGTTTTTTAATGATAGTATCCATAATCTTTTCTACTTTACCTTTACTGCCATTCTTCCTACTTTTTTCCTGCAAAACGTTTTCTTTTAATATTGCCGACATAAATCATCCTCCAAAGTAAAAATTAATATCTATTTTACGTAATAGCATGCCAATACGAAAGATACACACATACAGGAAGTAATATCTCATATTTGCTATTAATATTCAATAAATATTTTATCCCCTAATGCATATATGATCATAACTTATTATATTTCCACGGTATGGAAAAAGATGAAAACTAGTATAGCGTTTTATTAAAATATCTACATTGATACCGTCATTGTGAGCGACAGCGAAGCAATCTTAAGTCTTTTGGAAACAAGAGATTGCTTCGTCTTAACGAAACGATGTAATAGTTGATGCAATTATTCTGTTAGAGATTTCTAAATTAAATTTAACTTTTGTTGACATAAATAGTTATAGCATTTGTGAAATCACATTTTGTGAACTTCTTGAGTATATAATAGATTATATTACATAGGTATTGCATAGTTATCGCCAAAGGTATTATTTATAATATACGTTGCCGGATCTTGATTTACTGATGCACTACGGTTACTATACTACAGTCTGTAATCTGGTTTTAATAATCACTGGACGGGCAATCGTAACTTAATACGGATGCGTCTGACTAATGACGTTTACATTTTACTGGGAAAATGGTTTTTTTATGGAGGGACATGTGAAAAAAAAGGTTGTATTTAGCATATCATTGAGGGATCAGGATAATATTCCCGTACAGATGAAGAACAAATTATTAGATAAATTTAATGAATTTGGCATTGAACCGGTTGATATAGGTTGGAATTTTGGAATAACAGACGCCTCTGACCTGGGATTGACAAAATATTTTACAAAAATAACTTACCAAACCGAGGGTA
>NZ_JAOSKF010000010.1:0-23328 GCF_027493735.1 Candidatus Kuenenia sp. | reverse complement strand
TTCAGCGTAAATATTACACGATTCCCAACGGTTTCAGGTTTACAACCGTTCGGCTGGGCTCACGACGAAGCCTGAACCTATGAGTTTATGCGTATAATGGAGCTATGTACAGCAATAAAACCCCAACTCTTAACCACGGAACACTAGGAATACACGGAAGCTTGCTATAATAAAATCAGTCAGGGTGCATTTTAGATTTTTTGTAGAAAAGCTTATTATTTATGCAGAATAGGTAGCTCGGAGCAGACCCATCAATAAACTAGATGGGGAAAAACAAATGTCTAATATTGAACTAGTCCTAAAACAAGCGTAATTTTTTAATCTGAGAGAGTTAAAGTAGGTTGAAAAGCCTGAATTTACTGGTTAAGATAGTGATATGTAAAAATTCCGATAACCAGAAAAAGGGGCATTTCAGACCTGTACTGAGCTTGTCGAAGCATGAGTAAAATAGCAGCAAGAAAATATAACAAGATATTGAGAAGAAAGAAACGGAAAATAGAGAAACGGTTAAAGAGAAAGCAATGGGGAGATCAGAAGCATCCGATGTTCACGGCAAAGAACATTCATTACGAGATAGCCGCGAATAGCCAGGCAATTGCCTGTGGTGGTATAGGCGTAATCCATCAAATGGCAATAAGAAGTGGATTGGTAAAAGAGATAGACGAGAATCTTGAGTTACTCAAAAGGCATATACCGTATCATGAATCGGATCATATATTGAATATAGCGTACAATGTGCTTTCAGGGAATGTGCGGTTAGAAGACATAGAGTTGTGTGTGCCTTGAAGTATGGAATACCTGAGTGGTTGAAAATACCACCTCTGCGAGCCTAATCCTCGTAGAGAAGTTTGTGCCTATGCGCACACAATGGAGCAATCCGTATGCGTAGAAAGATAGCATATACCCGTGAGGGGTATGACGGAGTTACGAGGTACAGACGACCTTTTGGGGTGTATGAGTGTGGCGTGTTATTCCGTGCCAACTGCCATTTCTCAGCGAAGCACTGACAATGTCCTTTGTTGGAGATGGATAAACAGATTAAGTAAAACCATCTCTGGTTAATGCGTTTGAACATACATCACGAAGGGAAAAGGGGTAATCCATATGACCGGGGGAGGACTTACGCCTTGGGCAAAATTCCCTAACAGCAAGGTATAAGGAAATTCCGAAGTCCGAGCTGTATGAGATGGTGATAGACAAGCTTCTCTCACAAGTCTATCTTTGAAGTCGTCAGCATTGCTCATAATAGTTTCCGGTGTGAATCGGAAATGAAAGGGGCATAACCGTAGTGGAATTGATGAAAGTGGTAGATTGAATACGTTCAATGAGAAAAGAAACTCTTTTGCGTAGGTAAGCAGTAACAAGAGCCTCTCTTGTTTTTGCCTATGTTTGGGAGAATCCGTACCCAGGAAACACGATTGACAAGTCTATTATCCGTAATCAATCGAAAGGAATATATCGAGAGATGCTTAAGTATCATTCATTAAGAGACAAGGTGTTTAGTCTGAAAAACCTTTATGCTGCTTTCAAACACGTAAAGAAGAATAAAGGCAAAGCTGGTCTTGACAGGGTAAGTATTAAGCAATTTGAGTCCAATCTTGATGTGAATATCATGAGTATCCATCAGGAACTCAAGACTGCCATATACAACCCTGCGCCTGTCCTGCGGGTATACATCCCCAAAGGCAGGCATGACAAGAGACCTCTTGGCATTCCCATTGTTAAGGACAGGATTGTACAGCAGGCGTTCAGGCAAATCATAGAGCCAATATTTGAGAAAGGATTCTCAGATAACAGCTTTGGATTTCGCCCTGACAGATGCTGTCACGATGCTATCAAACGGCTTGAACAGTATAAGCAGGAAGGGTATACCAGCGTCCTTGATGCCGATATAATGGCATTCTATGACACCATACCCCATAAGCTTATTATGGACTCCTTACGTGAGAAAATTGCTGATGGATGGGTTTTGAACAGTATTGAGAACATGCTCAAGGCAGGGGTCATGGAGGACGGCATCGTGCACGAGACAAACAAAGGCACTCCGCAAGGAGGCGTCATTTCCCCTTTGCTTGCAAACCTTATCGGTGACATCATCGACAAGGAACTTGAAAAGGCTGGATATAAGTTTGTCCGATACGCCGATGATTTCGTTGTCATGACTAAAACAAAAGATGAACTCCCAGCCGCCCTCAGCTATGTCAAAGAAATCATTGCAGGGAAACTTGGAATGAAGCTGAGCGAGGATAAAACCAAGCTCACCAACTTCGAAAGAGGTTTCAGGTTTCTCGGATACGATTTCAAGGGCAAGTATAAGGGTATAAGCACGAAATCACTGAACAAACTCAAGAGCCTGTCCTGAGCCTGCCGAAGGAACAACATCAGAGACATCACCAGACGTACACAGGGCGTCAATCTGCAAGCCATTGTTGATACATTAAACCCTGTAATTCGTGGGCATGTCAACTATTTTCGGCTGGGCAATGTACAAAAGGTATATCGCTCATTAGACTGTTGGGTACGCATGAGACTGAGATGTTTCAAGTTCTCAAGAAAATGGAGAACAGACAACAAGCGTTTCCCTGTTCACCGATTCTTTAAAATGGGGTTACTCTCATTCGAAAGAGAATTTCTTAAGGCGTGTGCTAAAGCATGATGTTTGACTTTTCTCTGTTATAGAGCAACACTTCGGGGTCGCTGACTACGAGAAAGACGTATGGTTTAAAAAGGATGCTTTGTCACGTTGTCCAAAGTATCTGGCGACGAGTGGGGGTTGGAGGCTAATGGCCTCCAGCCTACCAGCTATAACGTTTCATTAAAATATCTACATTGATACCGTCATTGCGAGCGACAGCGAAACAATCTTGAGTTTTTTTGGAAACAAGAGATTGCTTCGTCGCTCCACTCCTCGCAATGACATTTTTTTACGTACACATTTTAACGAAACGATGTACTAAATATGAGTATGACGCCCAAAACAGGTTTTGTAATAGTTCAACACCTTCCTCTAAACTAATAAGCGCTAGATTGTTTTTAATATTTTTTATATGGAGTCCAATATCGAAAATAGGCAGTCGGCAGTCAAATTCTAAATTTTACCCTTTCATATGTTAGAAAAATTTTCTGCTTTTTCCCGTTCTCTTTTCCCGTCAAGTTCTGTTTCTATAATTTTTTTATAATACTCTAATCTTGTTTCAGCATTTGCTAAATTGCCATGGAACCGTTTCGTAAGGTCTTTGTAGATAAGTTTAACCGGCAGTTCCCTTACTTCCAGCCCAGCCTTCCATGCCTGTATCCATAACTGTACCGGCATGCCATAGCCTGGTTCCGTCAGGATTAAATTCTTTAATTTTTCCACCTTATATGCCTTAAAACCACAAAAAGCATCAGTAAGTTGAAATCCGGTAATATCATTTAACATCTGTGTAACTGCCATGTTAATGCGATAGCGATCATCAGGCACTTCCTGAAGGCTATTGACCGGAAGAAGATATCTGGATCCTGAAAGTATATCATACTCGCGAAAGGGCATTTTGCTTAAAAACTGCGGGATTTCTTCAGGTTCATGCTGTCCGTCAGCATCTATGGTCACCAGGTAATCATAATCATTATTTATCGCAAAATTGAACGCATCGATAATAGTTTGCCCATAACCTAAATTCCATTTATGTCTAATGACATATATGCTCTGTATGTCCTTTAAACTACTACCAATATCATTGGTAGATCCATCGTCCAGCACCAGTACCTCCACGCCGACCTTTTTTACCCTTTGAATAATGTCATAAACATCACTTTCATTGAAAACCGGTATTGCCACTACATTTTTTAATTTTTCATTTTTTCTCATTTCTATCCATTCGTCAATCACATCTGTAACTTGCTACAACCAACACAAACCATTCTTTCCGTCAAAATATGAAACGGTAAAATACGCTTCTTCAGTATATCGCTTGCTGCGTTTTCGGAGGGCGGTTAAGAATGGCACAATCATCAGGAAGGCAAATATTGGAACTTACTAATAAGTTGAGGTTTTTATAACAACTTCCACAGTACGCAGTCGGCAATTTGCCGACTGCCGACCGTACAGCAGAACGGTCAAGTTTTTAGAAATTCAGCGGTAATTTAATTATAGTGGGGGCTGAAAATCATCGGCCCCTATTTCATAAGGGAATGAATTCTCCTGGTGTCTTGTAATGCTTTTTCCATTGGTACGAGTGGCGTAATTTCTATCTCTGTAAAAAAAGGGAAGAGTGGCAACGTTGCTACAATCTCTTCCACTTCTTCATTCGATTCGGCATCGATAATCGCTGCGGCGCCTCTCCTGCCTGAAAGTTTTCCGCCTGCCACAATCTTTCCTCGCCTCTGATACCGTGAAAAATACTCCCACTCTTTTATCACATACCCCAGAAAATCCTTTACCGGCATTTGCGGCATTTGTTTTACTTCAACCTTCAAAAGAAACAACATCTCTTTTTCCCTTTCAATTGTTAAAAGCGCCATTTTATAAAATACCTTTCTTAGTAACACTTTAGTTTTTTGAAAAAGTAGGGGCGAAGCATTTACCCGTTTGAGTATGAACGCATTTATGACAATTTACAACAAATGCTTCACCCCTAAATTGCGATTGTTGGGATTTTTCAAAAAACTAAAATGCTACCATCCTTATCACATTACTTTGTTAAAATAATATGCAAACAACCTTAATTCCCTCTATTTAAAGGATTTATCTTTGAAAATCCTTGATTAATACCATACAATAAGTAGGATGCCGAACGCAAAGGCATACAAAATATATCACTTTATGAACGGTTTCAGTGGTTTTTAACAAAGTAATGCTTATCACTTCTCTTTATAATAGCGACTACATTGCCAAACCACCATCGACATTAATTACCTGGCCGGTAATGTATTTTGCATCTTCAGATAAGAGGAATTTTACCAATTTTGCAACTTCCTCCGGCAAACCAAATCTTTTTACCGGAATCATTTCAATCATCTTTGTTTTATATTCCTGCGGCAAAACGTCCGTCATGTTCGTTTCAATAAACCCACAGGCAATGGCATTCACCGTAATATTCGCCTTGCCCACCTCCTTTGCCAATGCCTTGGTAAAGCCAATCATGCCGGCCTTGGAGGAAGAATAATTCACCTGACCGGCCATTCCCATAATGCCGCTTACCGATGTTATATTAACAATGCTGCCAGACTTCTGTTTTATAAAAGGCATTATCAATGCCTTTGAGAAATTGTATACGCTCTTAAGATTGGTATTTATTACGTCATCCCAGTCACTTTCCGACATAAGCGCCAGGAGTTTGTCACGGGTGATGCCTGCATTGTTTATCAGAAAATCTACTTTCCCAAATAACTCTTTCACTTCTTTTACCATATCCTTCGCGCCGTTAAAACTCACCGCATCCACCTGAAACGACTTCCCTTTCACTCCCAATGTTTCAATTTCCTTCACCAGCGCATTGGCCGCCTCCACATTTTTGCTGTAATTAAAGGCAACATTGCAACCATTCTTTGCAAGTTCCCATACAATAGCTTTGCCAATCCCGCGTGTACCGCCAGTTACAATGGCTACCTTGTCCTTGAATTGCATAAAAAATCTCCCGTAGTAATTTGTTTTGTTTAATAAATGATTTCGAAAAACATTACAGGGTATGTTAAAAACATTGATGGAAAACCCTTTTTGAATCTCTGAATTTCAGGCGCATCCCCATACAAACACCCTCATAACCTGATCGTTATCGATCAATCAACGCCCTTCATTGCTTTTAACCCACTCTAAACCTGAGTCAATTAATAATTTTATTGCTTTTAACTCTTCCAAAGAATTAAAACGGCATACAGCGCCAACACCATATCCACCCGAAGAAAACCCTTGCCATGAGTAACCACTCTGCGAAAAACCTATTCTGAATGTGTCTCTCGTTGTAAATGCAACTTCTGTGTTTAGTCTGCGCACAGCCTTCCATTTATTAGACAGACTTATCATATATTCCGCTGCATTGGCCACATTTTCAATTTCATCCAGATCAACAAAAACAGTTTTTCTCTGTTCATTCCTTCCTCCCTCATAAACAATAACCTGAAAACCGCTTATTTTTTTATTTGCACTGATTGGTTCGTAAGAGACAATGGCCTTAATTTCAACGTATGACCCATAAGTGCCTTCAACCTTGCCCAAATCGACACTTTCTATGACAATTAACGTCTCAACTTTCGATAGAAAAGCCTCCAATTTTGTTGCAGGTTCATTTGCGGCTGCAATTGTTTCATGCCCCGGAGATATTAAAAAAAAGAGCGTTATTACGGCATACAAAATAAATATACATTGCTTTTTCATAAGCTTTTCTTGTTCAAACGTGCTTTTTATGCCGATTGCAGGTCATTTTTACATAAGCAAAAAGATCCTTCTGCCAAATCATAACAGGGCTGTGCATATGAAATATTTTTCTTTCCATAACCCCTTTTTCCCTGATAGTATTCTTTCATGCTTTTTATGGGGCAATCACGAGGGTTACCCCTACTGTGCGGTAAGCGGTAAATTGGTTTTTTGCATGTTAACAAACTCCATGTATGGTTTTCAATATAAAACAACTATCCCCGATAATAGCCACAGGTGCGACATCTGGCAACCATGTAAACGTTTCCCTTTCTAAGATAAAATTTATCTACCTGTATAATTATGGAAGATTCTCTTTCAACAATAGACGACATTGACTCTTTAAAAACCTTCGTCAGAAAAAAATATTACTATCTTGGGCAAAACAAGCAACAAGAGATATCCCGCCTTATCTTTGAGATTGCAAAACGTGAAAAGGTTGGATTTTCACTTGTTTTTGAACAGATTCCCCCACCGCCAAGCCGTTTCTCTTTCATTAAAAGTTATTTGCTGGAACGGCGTTATCCTTTGCTTCACCAAAATGGGGTCAAAATAAGCCAGACTTTTTGCGACGTCGATATAAATCCCTCCTTAAGGGTTAATCTCACTACGAAACAAATCATCACGCCGAAACAGTTTTTTGTAGAAGAATCCGTTTTGTCTACCGAAACCGTTCAGCGAATACGCGACAAATTCCCCAACAGTACTTTTACCATGATAGCGTCCTACCGTGAATACGTGAAGAAGAAAGCATTTACTATTGCCGATTACAACAGAAGGCTGGAAAATTTCTTTATTATACGCGAAAAATTTGACTTTTATAAACACTGTCCATGTTCAAACAACTCCGCATCGTGCGGATATTTTGTAATGAATTTAGGGAGCGGATGCCCATATGAATGCACCTATTGCTTTCTTCAAAACTATATTAACTCGCCTGGGATTGTGCTACCGGCAAATATAGAGGATTTTTTCACCGTCTTCAGGAATTTAAAAAAGACATGCGCCTCGGATCAGGAGAATTAACCGATTCCCTTGCATTCGACCACATTACGGAGTATTCGCCTAAAATCGTGAATTTCTTCCGGCAATATCCCAAAAGCACTTTCGAGTTCAAAACAAAAAGCAACAATGTGCGCTTGCTCACTTCAGCACCCGGAGCAAAGAATATTATCATTTCATGGTCATTGAATCCGCAAAAGTTGATCGACACCGCAGAGTATTTTACCGCTTCCCTGGAGGAAAGGTTAGAAGCAGCGCAAGCATGCACAGCGGCGGGATATCGTGTTGCTTTCCACTTTGATCCGATTATCTGCTATAGTGGATGGGAGACAGATTATGAAGTATTAATCAATACCGTCTTTACCAAAATTGAATCAAACACTATCGCGTGGCTGAGTTTAGGAACATTGCGCATATCGCCTCAATTAAAAAAAATCATTGAAAACCGGTTTCCCGAAAATGCCCTGCTTGACGAAGAATTATTAACCGGTTTCGACGGAAAATTGAGGTATCCGGCAGAGATAAGATCATTTATATACACCACTATGAACTCATGGATACGGAAAAACAACAAAAGTGTTCCCGTTTATTTATGCATGGAGGAAAGAGAAATGCATAGAGACACACATCTCTCCCTTAAACATGAAACAAAACAGACAACGGTAATTTTTTAAAAGAGGGGATGATACATTTCGTGCCAGGGGAAAACCACCGTGAATGGATCTTGAGGCATTCAGATATTTATGTGCAGATAAGATTACAATGAGTGGAAAACTATTCTGTAATGTGTATTATTATCGGTGCAAAACTTTGTTTAACAGAAGATAATATGCAGGCAATCAAGAGGTTTCGACCCGGTTTCTCCCGTTTTTCCTGGATTTGTATAGTGCATCATCTACGGCATTTACCAAGGTTTCTCAGGTTCCATATTGCGGAAAAGACGCAATATACTTACGGTCAGTCGATACGTTTGTCCGTAAACAATCGTGCCAAAACAGGTAACTTCAATTGATTTACGAATTCCTTCTGCTTTTTCTTTTGCCTGCGATACATCTGCTCCCGGCATTATAATTACAAATTCTTAACCACCATATCGTGCCAATACATCTGAAGTTCTTAAAGAATTATTTAATATCTTAGAAACTTCCTACAATACCCGGTCGCCAGCCGTATGACCATACGTATCATTAATACTCTTAAAGTGCCATATCCAAAAGAAGCAAACATACAGACTCATAGCGCCTTTTCGTTAAAGCCAATTGTTTTTTCAACATTTCATCAAAGAATCTTATGTACTGAAACCGTAGCTATTCAGCGTAATTTATTAAACTACCTGAGATCAGAGCACAACTCGTTCCCAAACAGATACTTCACTGTTTTCAATATTCCACTCACAACTGCTTAATTGAGCAATCTTCTGGGCATGGGCAAGCGTATTCTTGCTTTTACGCCACTCTTCTTACATAAATTTTCGTTCAGTAATATCTGTTATTGCCGCTATATAGACGCTGCTTTCCTCTCTTTTCCCGACATCAGAAAAAAACAGGGGAATTCCTATGCACAATACCCACGTAATCTTCACATAAGGATAAATAAGGCGAAATTCCGATTTAAATGTTTTCTTGTTCTTTACTGCATCTGCCCATTCTTTACAATACGCGTGTGAGGTTAATCCCCCCCATGCAGTACGCCCATCCATCCGTTTCCCAGAGATTCATCCGTGGTAAGCCCTGTAATCTTGCACCATTGTTCATTGACAAATAGAAAATTCCATTCAAAATCAGTATAAAAAATTCCAACCGGCAGAATATTTGTTATTGTGCGAAAACGTCTTTCGCTTTCACTGAGTAATTCATTCTTTTGCTTGCACTAAATCAACAAGGATTTCAGTTTATTGATATCCGGGGACAAAGATTCAACATTCTCCATCAAACTGTTTTTTTTTATAAGATGCACTCATTTTTTCCCACCGGACGCAAGTAAACTTCCCACAGCAACGCAAATAATTTCCATGACCATCTGGAAACATTCGCGATGTAAAGGAATACGCACTTCCTGTTTTATTAATGATTATTAAGACCTGATTAATAGAAGATTACATTAAGTGTAAAACAATATATTGATCACCATATTTTTCAATATTGTTTACCATTGTTTGTAAATTACTTAAATGTTCTTCTTCCGACTTGAGAATTTCTTCTAAAAGCATTCTGCTTCCATGGTCTTTTTCGTTAAAACATATTGTTATGCCTTCATTTAATCTTGCAATAGCTTCAACTTCAATATCTCTATTAAGTTTTAACATTTTAACAATATCAAACTGTTTTTCTTCAGGCAAGGCATGTTTTTGGTTTTTAACTATTTCCCCTAAAAACAATATGCGCCCCGCTAACATTTCAGCATGCTTCATTTCATCTATTGCGTCTTTTTTAAGCATTTCTGCAAGTTTATTTAGACCCAAATCTTCACACTTTGTATGCTGATCCATATATATGCCTATAGCGCCTATCTCTGCTGTATATACCTCACACAACATTTTGTAAACTTTTTCATTCACACTACCCATTTTATCCTCCTTTTAATCTCTGGTTTTATTATATAATTCACTTTCTGTTTGTTCTACATTTCTAACTAGCATTTTTATTGAGCAGTATAACCACCATCAATAACCAATTCACTTCCGGTAACAAATTTTGATTAATCCGACACCAGGTAAAGAATTCCATATGCAATATCCAGTGGTTCGCCAATATGTACTTATTGGATGTAAACTGTCAAGATGTTCTCTAAAACCGTGTGTTTCTTTACCTGACGCGTCTACTAATGGTGTCTAAATGTAACTATTCAGCGTAATTTATTAAACTACCGGGGAGATCAGAGCACAACTCGTTCCCAAAAACCTTGTACTGAACATAGTGAAGTATCTGTTTGAGAACGAGCCGTGTATCGTTTAAGCTGAGTAATTATCTTTTATTTGTATATTATTTGTATATAGCCAAACAAATATAATTTTAGGAATTTGGCGATAAAATGGCTTTCTAAAAACAGATTTATTTGACTAAGCATACTATACAAGCACGCCCCTTAATTCCCTCTTTATAAAGGGGACTGGGAGGTGTAAATTTTTCGAAAACCTTATTTGTTTGACTATATTATTTCAATTACGTTGGATACTTTCATTTACTAAACCTAAAAACTTAAGTATTGCCAGATAATATTGTAAAAATTATTTAAACACCAACTTAACAAAATATATAATAATTAACTTTGAAAATCAAAATATTTTTATGTAATAATTATTGTTAATACACAATATCTAAAAATGTTTTTAAAAGAAAAAATCATGATGATCCCAAAAACGTATTGGCGATAGGAAATGACCTCTTTTAAGGAAGATTTGAGGGTGGATCATAAAAAACGAAAGGAATCGGGCAGTTGGGATGTATATGTTATAGCACGGAAAATCGTTGTAGCCACGCTTTACCAATTAGACCTATGAAATAAGTTCTATTAAAAACCTTGTATATTGTACCTGTACCAAATCTTATCTTTAACATCTAAATGCCGAAGAAGGGACTTGAACCCTTACGGTGTTGCCACCACTAGAACCTGAATCTAGCGCGTCTGCCAATTCCGCCACTTCGGCATTCGAAAACACTTATTTTATCGAACATCCCATACGCAGAGATTTTAGGAAATAAAGACGATTAAGTCAAAGGTTTTTCACAAAATGACCTTGCATTGCCATTTGCAATTTGTTATTATTTGCAATCGTATGCCTTTAAGTTGTCAATAATTACGATAAAATTTTTTTATCGTAGTGATGAAAATTCATTTTGTCTAATGATTCGTCTCATTTATAAACTTTCCTTATTAAAGCAGTTATTTTGGTAACATCGCACTCAAATAAAACAAAAACCGTGTTTTATTTCTAATAAATATTATCGTTTCAAAATAAACCTATAGGAAAACATATGCATGTGAGAACACTCATAAAACAGAAGCATACTTTGTTTTATTCTAAATAGCATGGAAATTATTGCCAAAAATAGAAAAGCCTTTTATCAATATGAGGTTTTAGAAAAAATAGAATGTGGGATTGTGCTCACTGGTACAGAAGTTAAATCGTTAAGAAATAAGGATGTTAGTATAAATGATAGTTTTGCGCAATTGGATCATGGCGAAGCCTTTCTGTATGAAATGCATATTGGTGAATATAAACAAGGAAATCGCCAAAATCACGAACCCAAAAGGAAAAGAAAGCTCCTCCTTCATAAAAGGGAAATATCAAAAATAGCAGGAAAAGTACAACAAAAGGGATACACTCTTATACCATTATCAATATATTTTAAAAATGGACTTGCTAAATTAGAAATTGCAATAGCACGAGGAAAATCCATGTTTGACAAACGTGAAGACATTAAAAAAAGAACGGTCGAAAGAGAGATTCGCCAGGTAATGAAAAAATTTTAACATTCATATCAGTTGCTAATTAATAATAGTATTCAAAACATTTTTCAATGAAACAAATGTATCAAAACATAAAAAAGGAGTTTTAAAGCTCCTTTTTCATTCTCTTTCTTTAAAACAATTAATTATACAGGTTTTTGCACCTTATAAAACCACACAATTAACGAGAAAGGTAAATTATGCCTTCATCAAGGATAATGATTGTAGAGGATGAGCGACAAACAGTTGATACATTAAGGGATTTATTTGAACAATACGGTTATGAAACAGAGGTTGCCCTTAATAAAAATGTAGCGATGAATATTCTCCAGGAGAGAAAAATGGATGTTCTTATAATAAGCGAAATGGTTCAGGACATCCCTGGCATAGAAATTATGTACGATATCAGAAAAACAAACAAATTTTTACCAATAATTATGATTTGTGATCAAAAATCAAAGCGCATTGAATCTTCTCTGATGAAGGCCGGCGCAAATATTGTTCTCTCTAAACCTTTAGACCCCATTATTGCAGTGCAAACTATCGATAATTTGTTAAAGATGAAATATATCGCCGAAAACATAAAACCTAAAAAACGTAAAACCTCTCTAAAAAAGAAATAACTTTTCTCTCCCAATTTTTCATACCAATACGATTTATGTTTCTATTTCAACGGTTATTGCATTTTTATATGAGAAGTTGCATAATTTTTATTGCCTTATTCACCTGTTTAACGTTGCCAGTCAAAGTAATCAAGGCTGAACCAACGCATCTCAATGAACAAATCAGGAATATTTTACAGAAATATTTATTAAAAAATGCTCACTGTGGAATCAGCGTTGTATCTCTAAAAACGAATACACCTGTCGTTAATTACCAAAGCAACGATTTATTCATGGTTGCATCTAATATGAAACTTGCAACAACCGCAACCGCATTGGAATATTTAGGGACAGATTTTAAATACAATACCTCCGTTGAAGCAGATGGGAATATAAAGAGCGATGGAACACTTGAAGGCAACATTATCATCAGGGGAAGCGGTGATCCAAATCTATCGGGAAGATTTTACAATAACAATATTTTAACTATTCCGAATGCATGGTTACAAGCAACAAAAAATCTTGGCATACAAAAAATTACAGGGGATATTGTAGCAGATGACTCAATCTTTGACCGCAATTATATCAACGATGCCTGGCCAAAAAACCAATTGCATGAGTGGTATTGTGCGCCCACCAGCGGTTTATCATTTAATGATAATTGCATTGATATTATTTTCGTTCCCCGGAATAACGTAAATAAAAAAGTCTCGCTGCTAATTGAACCGAACACTTCGTTTGTCACTATCCATAACGAGTGTATTTATACTTCTGAAGAGAAGCAACATGCGTATTCCATTTATCGAAAACCCGGAACAAACGATATTTATGTTAAGGGGAAATTTTGGACGAACGCCTCTCAGAAACGGGAGTGGGTAAGTGTGCACAGTCCTTCACTCTATCTTGCAACACTTTTTAAAGAAATGCTTAAAAATGGCGGTATATCTGTCTTTGGAATTGCCCGATTAATTAATGAAAACGACCGGATATCATATTCGAATAAACCTATTAAAATTGCCCAAACCATTTCCACAATGGAACAATCTATTCACATCACAAACAAACGAAGCCAAAATTTCTATGCCGAACAAATAATAAAAACATTGGGAGCACATATAAAAGGCTGTGGCAATACAGAAAACGGTTTACAAGTTATTAGCGCTTTCATGAAAAAGTTAGGCTATGACAGTGAAGAGTATAAAATACGGGACGGGTCTGGTTTGTCAAAAGAAAACAAACTCTCGCCTAATATGATAACCACTCTTTTATCATATATGAATACACACAAACACGGCAAAGTGTTTTGCGACTCACTTCCAATTTCAGGCATAGATGGCGGACTTCACCGCCGTATGGCATCTCTACAATATAAGGGTAAAATTCACGCAAAAACCGGATACATTGCCGGAGCTTCGGCGCTTTCCGGTTATATTGATACCTCTAAAGGCGATAGACTTGCATTTTCTATTCTTATTAATAATTTTAAAAGCTTACGCGATGCCAAAAAAGCACAAGACGAGATTTGCCAATTTTTAGCAGATAATTTATAAACCATACACATGAGCGACCACTTAAAAAAAATATATTCACTTTATGCGTACGTTTACGACACGCTCTTCGGAAAAATATTCGAACATGGCAGATGCACTGCTCTTAAGATGATGGATATTGAACCACATGATACCATTCTTGAAGTAGGTATTGGTACAGGGTTGTCATTGCCGCTTTATCCGAAGGGAATCAGTATAATAGGAATAGATTTGAGTGAAGAAATGTTACTGCGGGCAAAGACGAAGAAAATGAAATACACCTTGAATAACGTGCACTTATCTACTATGGATGCATCACTACTGGCCTTCAGGAATAATACTTTTGATAAAGTCATCGCATCACATGTTATTACCGTAGTACCGGAACCCATACACACTTTGAATGAAATAAAAAGGGTTTGCAAAAAGGAAGGGGATATTTTTATCTTAAATTACGCCGGTATTGATAATCAGTTCATCTCCCGATTTGAAAAAATTATCTCACCCATAAGGGATAAACTCGGTTTAGGAAAACATTTCGATCTTGACTTGTTATTAAAGGAGGCCAGCCTTCCTGTTATGAGTAAACAACAGGTAAATATTTTTAACGCATGTCAGATAATAAAATGTCGCAATAATACCTCCTCTGAAGCTTGAAGGTCATTAATAATTATCTTCCCACGCATAAATAATGAAAACCCAATTCTTTCATATCCTTAGGTTCGTATATATTTCTTCCGTCAACTATATTTGGACATTTTAAAAGTCTTTTTACTTTTTTAAGATCAAGGTCTCTAAACTCGTTCCACTCTGTTACAATAACCAGAGCATCACAGTTTTTAACCGCGGAATAAGGATCATCATAATATTTTATCCCTCTAAAGATAGTCTTTGCATTATCCATTGCTTCAGGATCAAAGGCATTAATTTGAGCGCCCGCTTCCTGCAATTGCTTAATTAACGTTATAGAAGGCGCATCTCTCATATCATCTGTTTTTGGTTTAAACGCCAAACCCCATATAGCAATTTTTTTGTTCTTCATTTTGGGGACAAGTATTTGTATTTTTTCAAAAAGAGACCTCTTTTGTTGTTCATTTACCTCATTAACCGCTGTTAGTATTTTTGCATCAATGCCATTCTCATTCATTATTTGTATCAATGCATTTACATCCTTCGGAAAACATGACCCGCCATATCCAATGCCTGCCTGAAGAAACCGTGGCCCTATTCTTGAATCTAATCCAGTCCCCTTCGCAATTTCTTTTATATCTCCACCAACTTTCTCACATAGTTGCGCTAATTCATTCATAAAAGAAATTCTCGTTGCAAGCATTGCATTACTCGCATACTTAATTAACTCCGCACTCCTTATATCAGTAAACATAATCGGTTTATCTGTTCTTGAAATACCATTATATATCGATTCCATAATCTTTTTTGCCTTTTCGCCTTGCACGCCTATTACAATTCTGTCCGGGTTGGTAAAATCCTTAATCGCCTCACCCTCTCGCATAAATTCAGGATTCGATGCCAAGTCAAACCTTATTGCTTTTTTTTGAAACGATTTTACCACTTTTCCTATTTTTTCTAATGTTCCGACAGGTGCAGTACTTTTATTCACTATAACTTTATACCCATTCATGTATTTTCCAATACTTTCAGCAACCGAAATAATAGCGGAAATATCAGCGCAATTATTAAGGTCGGATGGTGTTCCCACCCCAATAAAAATAACGTCTGACTTTTGAATGCCATCTTTAATATTTGTTGTAAAAGTAATCCTCCGCACTCTTGCATTTCTTTCCAGCATGTCTTTAAGACCGGGTTCATATATAGGAATGATACCTTTTTTCAAATTATCTATTTTGCCTTTATTAGAATCTACGCATATAACATCGTTGCCCATATCTGCAAGACATGTGCCTGCCACAAGACCTACATAACCGCTGCCAATACAACATATTTTCAATTATCGCCCTCCCCGTATTATTTTTGCCACTATCATCCTTAAAAAGAAAAAGCAGCAAGATAAATGAAATGACATTCATCATTACTGCTTTTTCAATGATCCCAGATTTTAATTCTCTAAACCGTCATGTTATTGCAAAGGATTATTAATGCGTCTCGTCTTAAAAACATGCCTAGTTTTCCCTATTCTGTACTCGCCATCTACCGACACGATTATTTCTTTTACCATACTGTTTACCGATACATTTTCGGATTCACCTTCGGTCAGAATAACATCATACGTCAATGACCAATCTTTTATATCCTTATCGGGATCAACAAATATTGATCCGAAATGATTGGTAAGTGAACTAACCTTATCAGTAACAAAGATTATTCTGTAGTTGTTAAGATTAAACATATGTTCCTGAAATACTTTTGGAGACTGATGGATTGGTTGACATTCAGGAATTAATTCTGAGATTTTTCCCAGAGGTACCGGACCATCCGTAAAGTTCACATAGTATTCACTCACACGGTATGTTTCCCCGCCATTTGATCTGTCAACACCATAATAAATTCTTAACTCTATATTAGTATTATTTCTTTTTAAATAGTACAGATCGTGTAGCGGAACATCATACAAAAAAGTTTTTTTCAAACCGTCCTCTTCCTCCGGAGTAACTATTCTGTATCTCCTGAAAGGTTCTTCTTCACAATATAAGTAATTTGGCGTACCAAACTTCTCCCGAACTGCATTTTTTGTCAACCATAAGATGCCATCTTCCAAACTCTCTGAAGCATGCAAGCTGCAGACAAAACCAAATATAATACTGCACAAACTAAAAACCAAGGCCATCGAACGTATTTTCTTTACCATAATTACGAATTCCTTCCTTAAAATAGAAATATCTTCACTATTTAATACAAAAAAAGCTGTTTTGAGTGGTCAGACTGCCCTAAAATCAAAGTAAGCCGAAGTATATAAATTATCAATAAATTTGTCAATTAATAATTTAGAAATTAAAATCTCCAATTATTTCAATAGCAAAAGCGCCACTCATTTAAAATCATTGACAACCAATATTGCAATTGATAGAATTCTGTTTAAAAATTATAAATCTTGAACATACTTGAGTTTATGTCTGATATAGTAATATTGTTTAAATTTCTTTCTGGAGTTATCATTGAAAGTTTTTGTTGCTAAAACCGCAGGTTTTTGTATGGGAGTCCGAAGGGCAATGGATATCCTGCTCGATGCGGCGAATGAAAAAAATATTGGCGCTAAAGTTTATACGGACGGTCCGTTAATCCATAATCCGCAAGTGCTTGAATATCTTGAAAAAAGAGACCTTCACATTGTTAATGATGTTACAGACCTCTCGAATAGCACCGTTGTCATCAGAGCGCATGGAGTGACTCCATCCCGAAGAGCGGAAATCGAAAGTAAAGGCGCAAAAGTATGCGACGCTACCTGTCCGCATGTAATGAGGGTGCAATCTATCATCAAAAAATATGCCGCACAGGGATATTCGACGATAATTGTCGGCGATAATGGACATGCCGAGGTGGTAGGATTGCTCGGTTATGCCGAGGGAAGAGGGCATGTAGTTGAAAACATGGAAAATATAGAACTACTTCCCCCTATGGATAAGGTATGCATTGTCGCCCAAACAACGCAAGACAGGCATTTATTTAAGAGGGCTATCGATGAAATAAAAAGACGTTATCCGAATTCAGAATCTTTTGAAACTATTTGCAGTTCCACCTACAAAAGACAGGATGAAGTAGTGAATCTCTGTAAATCTGTAGATGCAATGATTGTTGTTGGGGGCAGGGGAAGCGCAAATACAACACGGCTAGTTACAATATGCGAATCACAGGGAACTCCGACATTTCACGTTGAAACAGACTCAGAAATAGACCTCAATAAATTAAAAGTTTTTAATACCATTGGCGTTACTGCAGGTGCATCAACACCAAATTGGATGATCAAAAGGGTTGTTGACAAAGTAAGAACATACAAGGTCAATAAATACCAAAAAATCTTATTTGCTACAAAAAGTATCTTTAATTTTTTAATAGGCAGTTGCACGTATGTAGCATTAGGTGCGGCAAGCATGAGTTATTCGTGTGCACTGCTGCTTGGTGTTCAGCCAAGATTGATTTTTTGCATAATCGCCGCTCTTTTCATTTTTTCAATGCAGGTACTTAATCATTTTGCCAACAAAGAATCCGTGGCACTCAACGAGCCGGCGCGGGCAAAATTTTATGAAAAAAAGCAGGTCCTTTTTGTTATTTTAGGCATATTAGGAGCGGCCTTATCTTCAATTCTTGGGCTATACCACGGCAAATCCATCTTTTTTTGTGTTTTTCTCGCCAGTCTTTTTGGTATTTTTTACCGGCTGCAAATTATACCAAAGAGTTTTTCAGGTTTTATCCGGTACAGAAGCCTTGAGCAAATACCGGGTTCAAAAGAAATTTTCTACGGCATCGCCTGGGCAGCAAGCACCGCTTTAATTCCTTTTCTGGGTGTACGGAGAGACTTCATACCGGCGCTTGCCATTACGGTTGCATTCGCATTCAGTCTCGCTTTTATACGCGCTGTCGTTCTTGATATTCGGGATATTCAGGGGGACCGCATTTTGGGCAAAGAAACCATTCCTATCGCAATTGGAAAAGAACGCACAAAAAAAATTCTTGTTAGCATTACCCTTTTCATGGCATCTCTTCTTATAGCAGGCACACTCCTTGGATGGATATCAACGCTGGGATATTTTTTGCTTCCGTGCATAGCTTATGCCTCCGGTTATCAATATCTTTTCCAAAAAAGAATAATAACGGAAGGATTGCTGCTGGAAACGATAGCAGATTTTAATTTTATTTTTGCCGGTCTTATGGCGATTTTATGGCAATCTTTAACTTTTTAATTCGATAAAGTAAGGCGTGTATGGAAACATTAAACAAATTTTTCAATCTATTAAAAACAGACATCCGAAAAAGGATGTTAACGGGCTTGTTATTAATCATCCCCATTTACGTAACCTTTTTTGTTGTAAAATTTCTCTTTAGTTTTATTGGGGGGACTCTTTCTCCACTTATAAAAAAAATATTTCTTTTATTTGATGCTGAGCTGCCAAAAACATCCGCCGATGAATTTATAATTACGTTCATCGGGCTTATCTTCACATTCGCCTCATTGTATTTTATAGGTGTCTTCGCCGCGAATATTATCGGCAAATCAATAATTCATTATTTTGAAAACCTTTTAACAAAAACACCTGTTATTAACAATATTTATTCCACCGTGAAACAGATCGTACACGCAGTAAGCCTCCCCGGCAAACAAGCTTTCAAACGTGTTATTATACTGGATTTTCCAAAAGAAGGCACAAAAGCAATTGGTTTTGTAACAGGCAGCGTAAAAGAGAACGGCAAAGAAATATTTATTAGTGTTTTTGTACCAACCACTCCAAACCCCACATCTGGTTTTTTGATATATACGACAGAAGATGCGGTGATAGACACAAACCTTACCGTTGAAGAGGCATTTAAAGCACTGCTATCTGGCGGCGTATTAACTCCTAAACAATTTGCAACAATTTTAAAAACACCGCCCGACACGAAGTCTTCTGAAAAAAATACCTGAACCATTTCACACTACAGGTCATTTATCAAAATCGGCATTTGTTTAGCCAACGCTTTTGATAAAATCCAGGTCGTTCAATGCTCCGTGTTTATAAGTGTATTGCTCCTTGATTATCTGAATTTCAGACAGCACTACATTGAAAGTCTCAATCAGCCCAGGATCAAAATGCGTCCCGGCGCATTCCCCTATTTCACGCACCGCCTCTTCTATAGACCATGCCTTTTTGAAGGACGATCTATTGTCAGGGCGTCGAAAACATCGGCTATGGTGATAATCCTGCCAGACAGCGGGATTTCCTCGCCCCTGAGCTTCTTGGGGTAACCACTCCCGTCCCATTTTTTGTGGTGAGTTAGCGCGAGTATGCATGCTGTCTGGCGCAGAATTCCGGGATGGTTCCCGATAATTTCTGCACACATTGCCGGGTGCATACGCATAACCACCCATTCGGTTTCATCGGGCTTACCAAGCTTGAGGAGTATATTGTATTGAAAATTAGGTGTCAATAGCGAAGCAAGTTCTTCTTTATGCTGCGAATGGTTTTTTTGCAAGCAGTCCATTATAGCGTTTTTAAATTTTGCAAACTCTGAATAATACTTTGAATATAAGCACTGTTTTTTGACAAATTTCCAAAGCCGCTCAATAAGATTGAGGTTCGGTGAATACGGGGGCAAAAAAACCAACTCAATATGCAACTGTGCTGCCAGATTCTTAACAACGGTACACTTCTGATAACGGGCATTGTCTAATATGAAGGTAATAGGCATCGCTAAATTTAAACAGGCAGTTTTCCATAGTAAATCACAAACACTTTGAGCATCTATGTAAGTCTCATTGGTTATGGTAATCAGTTAATGGGTTATTGCATTCAACGCTCCAAGGACATTCAACCGTTGCCTTCCGGAAGGCGCTTTGATAAATACACTGGCAAAGCACCAAAGACACCCTAAAAAGGGGCTAACACAAAATGAGCCGCATCAATAAAGAATACGGTTCTTTTCCCTTCTTCGGCTTCTTTGAGAAAGGGTTCTAACGTTTTTTTTAAAGGCTTCTTGCTCGTCAACATTAACTTTGGAGGGAATTGTGCCTACTTTACGACGGTGTAAACCAATCTTCTTGAGAAATTTCGCCACTTGTTTTTCACTGCGCTTGAGCCCTGTTAGCTTCTCTATTACGCCAATTGCTTCTTTCATTGTCACGGGTGGGTGTTCGCGGAAATAATTCTCAATCGTTTGTTTATGCTCGCTGAGTTTACTTTCAGGACGATAAAAATTGATCTCTTTTAATTTCTCTATACCTCCATCCTGATATTCTTTGATATACTGGGTAACAACATTAATCGAGATTCCGGTTAATTGTGCTATTTTGTTATACGGCTCTCCTTGACTCTTGAACCACAGCGCTTCCATCTTTCGTTGCACTCGTGGATGGGGATGATGATATCGTTCATAATTTAATGCTTTTATGTCTTCTTCAGTAAACGCTATTTTTATCATAATCTCCTCATGGTTCAGGCCAAAAATAACACCTAAAAAAACCATATAATAAAGAATTCCATATATTCGTCCTCTAATACTTATATAGAAATAAAATAGTAAATTTAATATGGTGTCCTCTAAATTCATGTATGGCAAGGAACCACCGGAATGGTTGCTTACAAAGCCTATTCTTTCTCTTTTAGAAACAAAAAATAAGTATCTGGCATATAGGAAAATGGTACAAAGTTATTCCAGGGAAGAAACAAAAATATTGGAAGATTTCCGGCATGGTCTTTTTTTTGAGTTCCCGGAAGTTGATTGACCGTATAAAGTCAAAATATTTGGCAGAGAACTTGATGTTGAAATACCTCAAAAACGGCAAGTATTAAGGGGCACTAACCCTGAAAATATTCACAAGAAAGCCGCAAAGATTTTAAAATGTGATACAAACAATTTTTTACAATCCGCAAGAGTAAGAGAAGCGAAGGGGGGGGCAAATCTCTATTGTTGACAAATATGTCATTTTAAAAGATTTGACCCCACAAATGCCACTCATTATAGCAACCTCCTCAATGCATATAGTTAGTATCGCCAAAGACTAATAATTTAATTACTTTCTTAGTGATTGAGAAGTAATGAAAGTTAAACAAAAAAATGACACTATATACCGGTGTACATAATGCCATTTTATTATGAGGAGATATTGCTTCTGTTAATCAATTAATACAACTGGCTTTATTAAATCAGCGGGTTTCTCTTTCATTAGCTGTAAAGCCTCTTCTATCTTGTCAAATCCGTAGAATACATGGGTAACTAATTTTCCTGGATCTAATCTGCTGTATTTGACCAATTCAATTAATCTTTCCATTCTTACTCTACCGCCAGGAGTTAATCCACCATTAATCGCCTTGTGACCCATTCCTACTCCCCATGCTTCCCTTGGTATAGGTATGAATTCATCGCCACCAAAGTAGTTAATATTACCAATTGCTCCACCGGCCTTTAGAATTTTTACTGCATCAATAAGAATGTCACAATTCCCACCAGCTACTATTACTTTATCTGCTCCTCGATTATTAGTCATCTCTAGTACTCGATCTACTACAGATCTCTCTCGATAGTTAACTATATCTGTTGCTCCATAGAATTTAGCGGCTTCAATTAAAGCGGGTCTGCTTCCTACACCAACAATTCTTCCTGCCCCCATTAATTGAGCTCCTGCAACTGACATCAGTCCAACAGGTCCTATTCCTAAAACCACTACTGTATCCCCATATTCTACATTAGCCAATTCCACCCCATGGAAGCCTGTTGTTACCATATCTGTAAGCATGACTGCTGCTTCTAAAGTAATTCCATCTGGTAAAACAGCTAAATTCATATCCCCATCGTTCACGTGAAAATACTCACTAAATACCCCGTCTTTAATATTAGAGAACTTCCAGCCAGCCAACATCCCACCTGAATGCTGTCCAAGTCCTGTGTCTTGTAATTCAACACTTCTCCAATCAGGAGTTATAGCAGGTACTACCACTCTATCCCCAGGTTTAATATATTTAACCTCGCTACCTACTTCGACTACCTCTCCCACACTTTCATGACCTAACACTAAATTCTTTCTATCTCCGATAGCACCTTCAATTGTATGTATATCTGAAGTACATGGTGCGAAAGCAATTGGTTTCACAATTGCATCATATGGACCTGCAACTGGTTTTTCTTTCTCAATCCAACCCACACTACCAATCCCTAACATTGCAAACGCCTTCATTATGATTCCCCCTTGAATAATTAGTTTATATTAATATCCAAAATAGTTTTGATTAGTATCTATTATAGCTAACTAAAGGGTGAAGGGTATAACTTCTTGAAGAATTTGTCAAGTATGTTTAATCTTTTTTTCACAAACAATTTAGATACTATACCACTAAATATTTTGGTGGATTATCACACATGTCATAATGGTTTGGTGATGTCCAGTCTGAGAAAAAACCCTTATCCAAAATATAAATATCCGGTGGCACTTCATAAACATTTACAAATTCATCTATCGCGATTTCAATATGTTCTTCACAGACCACATACATCCCCTTCACCCCTCTTATCTTCATAATATTTATTTCTTAGCCCGACTTTACCTAGTTGAGGAAAGAAGAGCACGCAAACTCGCACGGCATAAGGTAGTGAGCACAGTCTTAATCCAACTTCGACAAGCAGAAATCGTATCTCTTTTATTGCCAATGTGATACGACTTTAGTCCTTCATTTTTCGGCACTACATC
>NZ_JAOSKF010000009.1:0-28737 GCF_027493735.1 Candidatus Kuenenia sp. | reverse complement strand
TGATTAGCGGGATAATTAATATAAAAATACCATGATGAATAAAATTTGTCAATAAAACAAGTTAGCGCTTATGGGGCACCGCCCCCGCAGCTCCTTATGAAGCAAATTATGTAATCGATCATTTTCTGAAAATTCTATGCTTTACCATCGTGCGTATCACCAATGAATTGCTGCCGTTCATCGGTGTTCAGGCAATTTGCAATGGTAATGAAAAGAATACACCGAAGTAAAATAATTTATGGAAAACATACAAATAAATATTAACCATTTGTGGGTGATTATGGCGGCCTGCATGGTATTCTTGATGCAGTTGGGTTTTACCTCTTACGAAACCGGATTTTCCCAGTCCAAAAATGCCATCAGTATTGCATTGAGAAATCTCGTAGATACCCTTATCTCATCACTCGTTTTTTTCAGTGTGGGCTTTGGGTTCATGTTTGGCAAAAGCTACATGGGATTGATCGGAATAGATCTTTTCTTCGCAAATGATTTGGCATTGCATCCCAATACGTTATCGTATTCATTCTTTTTTTTCCAAATGGTCTTTGCATCCACAGCCGCCACAATATTAACAGGCGCCATAGCAGAACGCTCCGGTTTTATTCCCAATATAGCAGGTACCGCATTTATTGTTGCCATTATCTATCCAATCTTCGGGCACTGGGCATGGGGCAATCTCTTTTCCCCCGATCAAACCGGCTGGTTAAAAGAATTGGGTTTTATTGATTTTGCAGGTGCAACGGTAGTACATTCCATCGGCGGCTGGTTTGCCATGGCGGCGGCTATAATGGTAGGGCCAAGAATAGACAAATACAATCCTGACGGATCTTCTAACCGGATTGGGTTACATAATGTACCACTAGCCACATTAGGCACTTTTTTTCTGTGGTTTGGTTGGTTTGGTTTTAACGGCGGAAGTCTTTTGAGAGTGAGCGTAAATATCGGATTGGTAATCCTGAATACGAACATGGCCGCCGCCTCTGCCGGGGTTTCCGCCCTCATATTTATTTATGCAACAAGAAAAAGGATCGAAGCAGGAAGTCTCTTCACTGCGATACTTGCCGGATTAGTTGCCATAACGGCAAGTTCAAATATGGTTACCCCAGTCAGCGCAGTAGCTATCGGCCTCATTACCGGCATACTGGCAATCATTGCAGAAGGTTTTATTGAAAAGACTTTGAAAATCGACGACCCCGTAAGCGCCATTGCCGTGCACGGAGTCGGCGGGGTAATAGGTACGCTCTGCGTCGCAATATTTGCGCAAAAATCGTATCTTCTTGCGGAAAACGGAAGCAGAATGCATCAGTTAGGCATACAGGCGTTAGGCGTTATCGTCGCCTTTTCGTGGTCATTCGGGCTGGGCATGCTTTTCTTCTTATGCCTAAAGAAAGTAAAGAGATTACGGGTAACCCCTGAAGAAGAAAAGAGAGGACTGAATGTCGCCGAATATGAAGACGTTGCGTCGTGGCTTGATTTTATAAGAATAACACGGCTGCAGGATATAAATACAATACTTGAAAAAAGGGTGCAGGAAAAGACAGCAGACCTTCAAATGGCAAATGTTGCTTTAGAAAAGGCAAACAGGCTGAAATCTGAATTCCTGACAACAATGTCACATGAGCTGCGCACTCCTTTAAACGCAATCATTGGATTCGCAGAAGTCTTACGTGACGAAATCGCCGGTTCTCTCAGCAAAGACCAAAAAGAATACGTAACCGATATTCACAGCAGCGGCCATCATCTGCTTGATATGATTAACAACATATTGGACCTTTCAAAAATTGAAACGGGGAAAATGCATCTTCAATACGAGGAATTTTGCATTGAAGATGCAATTAATGACACACTGACAATTATAAACGCATCCGCCAACAATAAAGGAATTTCCGTTCATACAAATATACAGGATAACACGCCACTGCTATCCGCTGACAAAACAAAATTCAGGCAGATTCTTTATAATTTGCTATCAAATGCAGTGAAATTTACCCCTGAAAATGGCAAAATTACTATAAACGTTTTCCAAAAAGACAACTCTCTGCAATTTGAAATAGTTGATACCGGCATTGGTATAAAGCCTGAAGACAAAGAGAAATTATTCGAAGCATTTCACCAGGCAGATGCATCGCTTACAAGAGAATATGAGGGTACAGGGCTTGGATTGCATCTGACAAAACGTCTTGTAGAATTACATGGTGGCAAGATATGGGCAGAAAGTACCTTTGGAAAAGGAAGCACCTTCTTTTTTATCTTGCCCATAAATCCAGTGAACAAGTAAGATATGCGACGCACTACGTTAAAGTTTAAATTCCTTCCCGTATCTTGCGGAGAAAGAAACCGGAAGGAGGCATTATTTCATAACCACCCCTTAATCCCTTCCTTGCATAGGAGAGGAAAGCTCTCTCTGTTCGTACCTTTGACAAAATGATTTGAAATGCTAAGCAAATGCATCTTTTGTATCTCGCATTTCGTGCTTCATAATTGTTGTATGTTTTGGATTTGTTTTGAATTTTATGCTTTGTTATTCGGATTTGTTTCGTATTTCGTACCTCGAGTTTCGTATTTTTTATTTCGTGCTTGTTTGGTTCTGGCTATGCCAGCTTAGGTATGACCAATAAATTTAACTATATACTCCTCTTAAGTGTTTTAATTATCACCCCGTTATTCTTTTTGCCATTTACTCCGGAAGACCCTTTTCTGCTTCCCAAAAGAGCAGTTTCTACCTTACTTTCATGCGGTGTAATTATTTTTGTTTTCTTCCCTGCGAACAAATTATTAACGACTTTATCATCTTCACTCTTTTCAGCAACGTTGCTATTACTCACCTGTTTTGCCGTAACTATTCCATACAGTACAAATTATCATGAGGGCTTCGATGAATTAAAAAGATGGGCATGCCTTTTCACTCTTTTCCTTGCGGCTTCACAAATAAGGTGGTCCCGAAATATACTTCTGCCACTGATAAAGATCTGCATGGGAATAAGTTGTTTTATCGCACTATATGCATTGTTAGAGTATTTTGAAATACTCTCCTTCTATCCATGCGGTTTTTCAAAAAAAAGAATATATTCTTTTTTTGGTTATCAAAATATACTGGCGCAATATTTATCCATCATGGTTTTGTGGAGCCTTGGAATCCTGGTAAATTGTTCATCAATTAAAACAAAAATAACGACCATTTCCTGCATATCCATATCCTTGCTAGCCTTGTTTTTACTTTTTGCAGAGGGGCGATGGTTTCAACTATAATTGGAGGCATATTCTTTTCAGTTTATTATCTCAGCATAAAATTAAAAACCTCGTCTATTTCCCCAATAGTCTCACTATGTTCATCAAAGAAAAGAGTAATCTTTTTTTTGTGCATCATATCGTTTATGTTTGCACTGCCTGTTGCCGCTTTATGGGGAAAAATTCCAATTAAACACAAAAAAACATCACGCCATATTTCAACGATAATCAGCAGAAAAGATAATTTACGTTTTACTCTTTGGAAAGACTCGGCAAAAATGCTGATTCAGGAACCTGTCAGGGGAGTGGGTTTAGGAAATTATTTTATTAAATACCCTCTTTACAAATCGGGAAAATGGAAATGGATGACCATGTATGCACACAACGAATTATTACACATGGTTACAGAAACAGGTATCGTGGGTTTTTGCGGCATTTGCATTTTCCTCTTTGTTATTATAAGGGCTATTTTGCGGAATTTTCTTTTTAAATATACTACTGAAACAAAACTATTATTCCTTGCGCCTGCCGCAGGATGCATTGCTGCGTTGTCTCAATCGATGGTAAGTTACAACCTGCACTCATCTACCTCTTCCGTGTATTTTTTCATCGGACTGGGAATTATTTGCTCAGGGAAATTTGAAGAAACAAAAACCGAAACGCTCTTCTTTAATACTTTGTTTAAAAAAATCCTTGTTATCGTTCCCGTTATTTTTATTTCGATTTGGGGGATGTATGGCGAATACAGGAAAATTATCGGTCATTATTATTACAATAATGCTTTAAACGCATTGATTGAAGAAGACCCTCAGGAGTGCATTGAATATTCTTTAAAGGCGATAGAACTTCAGCCATACAATTCAAAATACCATCGTTTAATAAGCATTGCCTATGAAGATTCAGATCAGCAGGAACTTGCAGAACAACATTATAGAAAAGTCCTGACACTGACACCGAATCATAAATAATGAGTAACAACATGTAATGCATATAAAGACGGCTGACGCCTGCCTATGCGATGCATGCAGACAGGTGCGATCAACTAACAGGCAGGCAATACCAAACCCACAGTGTACCTTTTTTCGTCAAGCAATGAATACCCCCCCTACACGGCAACGTCAAAGTCACCCTACGAAAGACGCGGATCAAGAATTTGTGCCAAAAGCTCCCGTCAATAAGTGGAGAAGAAAGTAAAAAACGATAGAATTCCCATATAAATCTGCAGAAATGAGCAAAACAAGCAAAATGTAACGGGAGTATCCCTGTGGTAACGAAAGAGATAGTAAAAAAATAAAGGCTTTTTTTTGTTCTCTACATTACAAGCGAAGCATTTGAAGTGCAAGAAAAGGTCTTGCCGCAAAATTTCTGAGCGTCTTTGCAATATTTGGTACATTGAGAAAATGAAACAGCCCAACCACAAGGTTCTTCAAAGAAGCCATTGCCCTTGGGGCATTTTGTGTGCGTATTTGAGAATGGTCTTCACGGAAGGAGGTATCACGCACATAATGAAGTCCATTTTCTATTGACCAGTGTCCGCGGGAAAACTTAAGAATGGTTTTGGGACTTGCTTTTTGTTGTGTCAGGCTGGTAATACCGTAAACAATTTCCTCGGTCTTTTTGCCGGTCTTGACTTTTGTAAATATTCTATGAATGCAAAATACCTGCTTAACGTAGGGGAAATCAAGTTATTCGTTTAATTCGGTGCTGGTCCAAATCCTGCGGATTTCAATGCGGCCATGGCCTTTTTCAATTGTTTCGTGCTGAGGGGGGAAAAGAACTGAGATTCAGTTCCTTGATGGCTTGTTTTATGGTTTTTTGATTATCTTTCACCGTGAATATATATTCTGCCTTTTTGTCTTCTACCAGATAACGGGCGGTTTCCTTTTGCGCATGTAAGGCATCGAAAGTAACGACACGGTCTTTTATGTCTAAATCATCAAACAATACCGGAACCATCGGTATTTCGTTTGTTTTGCGGTCTACCTGAGTTTGTGCGAGAACTATACCCTGTTTATGAAGAAAAGCGGCAAGCAAATGTACCTGTTTGCCGTCAGGCTGTCTTGCACCGCAAAGGGTTTTCCCGTCAACCGCAATGGGCAGGCTTTTATCACCTACAGATTGAAACCAACGCGAGAGGACTTTATCAACTGCTTCTGCATCCACCTGCTGTAAGAAACGCCTGATGGTAGGTTCACTCGGTGGTTCGTATCGTTTCGTTTTTGCATTGTAACGGCAGGAGAGACGTTTGAGCATATTTTGCGGACAACGCTTTGCCCACTCTGCAATGGCGGCAAAGCTCCAGGCATTGCAGATGATAGCACAGATAGAAATTGCCAGGATAGAACGTTTCCTGTGGCGAACGCCTCTGGGCATGCGATGTTCAGGGATTTGCTGCAATAATTCGTCAAGAAATTCCGCATCTTTTAAAGATAATTTCATAGGCTTTGTCTCCTTTCTTAATTGTATGGTAAGATTAAGGTTGTTAAGTTGTTTTTGGACTTGTGCTTTCAATGAGCGAACAAAGACCATCTTTGGCTTATTGTGCAGAAGATAGCCTTGTGATGATCTGGCAAAACCGGTTGAATGTCCTAAAAAAATCCATCCTGCGGCCTTATAGCAGACGCCTTTAAAAAAACGAGGATCGACAAAGGTCTCCACAAGCCAGATTGGATGCCCATAGACCTTAGTCCAGTCTTGTGATAAGCGCTTAAGGTTAAGAGAAAGAATACGGGAGGCAAGGTTTGGTACGTGTATCTGAGGAAGGATCAGGAAACGTGAGTTGTTTGCTATGAGTTTCAGTCGTTGCGATTTTAAAAATGGCGGCCATCCAATCCACTTATCGCGAACGGTACATTTTAATGCTGCGGCAGCCCAGCCGATCAAGGCAAGCCATTGTCCCTGTGATTCCGCTACGTAGCGAATTGATTCTCCTACGAGAGAACGAAATACAAGGTAATGATGCTGGCGCATCAGTGTGTCCCAATTTGCCTGGTCGTTTTGTGAAACAGGACGAACGGTAATTGAATAAAGTAGTTCGTTGTGTGTGTTATCGATTGGTGTTGTATGCTGGTTCATGCCCTATAATATAAAATATTTTAGGGGAATGTCCACGTTTTTTTACATATCTTTGTATATTATGCGCTTATGGAAAACTTTGACAGCGCCGTGGTAGGAAGATAGTCTTCCCCTTTCATGACGAAGTCGATAGATATACCCTAAGGGGCTCTCTTAGAGATGCAGAGATTGATATTGATGAGTTTGTGAAGAATCTGTAGGGTTAGTTTTTTATGAAGGGGTGATTGGTAAAAAGTTTCTAACTTAATAAGGTACAAGGATCACAAATAGAAAACACCTAACAATTCAATACAGCGGACGGCAAAAACCGCTGCCGCTGATTTCTGCGTTAGCCCAAAAAACAATACTTCTATTATTCATGTGACGTGCTATACTACTAAAAACAATAACCTTGAATTTGAGGGGAGAACAGAATGTCAACAGTAAGCAAAATCAAAGAAGCGATAGAAACCCTTCCAGAGAATGATTATGTACAATTGAGGCAGTGGTTTTCGGAAAAAGACTGGAAAAAATGGGATAATCAGATTTTAGCGGATTCAGAAGCAGGAACGCTGGATTTCCTGATTAAGGAAGCCCTTGAAGAAAAATCGAAGGGAAAGCTTAAAGAACTATAAATGCATCGGACAACAAATCGATTCTGGAAATATTTTGAGAATCTTCCACCACTTGTTCAAAAGAGAGCTAGGAAGAATTTTGAGCTTCTCAAAAAGAACCATTCGCATCCATCTCTTCATTTTAAAAAAGGTGGAGTGCTTTGGTCAGCCAGAGTCGGAATGAATCATAGGGCACTTTCAGTTGAAGATGGTAAAGATTATATTTGGGTTTGGATAGGTACTCACGATGAGTACGAGCGTATGATTAATAAAAAGGGCTAACAAGCGCATTAAGCCAACCACCAATAACTATGCGATTTAATATTTATTGAGGCTGCCGCTTCAAGCCTTTCTTGCAAGCGTTACGCACAGGTGGTGGTTGCTTATGCGAGACGTTAGCCGTACTAAACAAAAACAGGAACCAATCAGGTTATACCTGAAAGAGTTCTTTATTTCCCATCATAACTTCATGCATTAGACCAAAATTGTTTTATGGGGGTATCCGCTTGACTCAAGTAGAGCCATATCTTGTGGTTTACGTATGTAATCGGTCACCACGAATATTTCGTCCCTTTACTGGCTCACTGGTTCAATGTTAACAGCCTTTAGTGGGTAATCTTCTATACCCACCTATACTATATGTTGTATCTACTTGAGTCAAGCGGATACCCCCATTGTTTTATTTATAAGACTTTCTACAGAAAGGAATCGGAACGATGAATATGCATAACTACCTGTTACCGTTACTGCTGACTCTTGCATTTGTATTTTTTTTATCAATGCCAGGGAGCAAGGCGAGTAATTGTTTTGCCGGGGATGCATATGCAGGAGATAAATATGAATACAAGGTGGCGCGTATCACTACTGTGGGAATCCCTGAAGAATTGCTTAATGCTTCAGGTGATGAGGGATGGGAACTTGTACTGATCCATCAGGAACAGAGATTTAAATACTTAATATTTAAAAGAAAGGTTGTTGATGATTATGAGAAAAACAAACAGGTTGCTGTTCCTTCTGGGAAATAATACCTCCTTATCGTATCGCATGAATTGAACACCTCTGGGATAAACCAATCATAAAGCCTTTGAACCGCAGAATCCCCCCCCTCCTCTTTCCCCAGCTTACGAAGGAATGTATTAAGGGGTGGCAAAAAACTTATTTTAAAAAAGAGGTTTTACCGGATAATACTATCCGATGTTTTCGTTTCGTTTCATTTCATCGCATCCCTTTACATAGTACGTTTCCCATGCTTTCGTTTCTTTTTACAAAAGGACTTTAATTTCTCCAGCGAAAACGTATTTATCACATCTTGCGATTCCAGCCAACCTCTTCTGGCAATTCCTACTCCCAGTTCCATCATCCACATTTGATCTGTGTGGTGGGAGTCGGTGCTAATAGCTATCTTCACTCCCCTCTCTTTTGCCTTTTTACAATATATGTCATTCAGGTCAAGCCGGTCATAATAGCAATTAATCTCCAGCGCCGTGTCGGTTTCCGCACATGCATCCAGAACTTTTTCGATATCAACATCATACCCAACGCGTTTGCTGATAAGGCGTCCCGTTGGGTGTGCGATAATGTTGACAAATGGGTTTTGTATGGCGGCAATCATTCTTTGCGTAATCTTCTCTTTTTCCTGTTTAAAACCGCTATGTATGGCCGCTATCACTACGTCAAGTTTTTCGAGCATTCTGTCTGAAAAATCAAGGGAACCATCCGTCCTGATATCAACCTCAGAGGCTTTCAATAATGTAAAGCCTTTTAAATTTTTATTGAGTTTGTCTATTTCATCAATTTCCTTAAGTAATCTTTCCTCAGTTAAACCGTTTGCTATATGGAGTGATTGTGAATGATCGGATACCACCATATATGCATATCCCCTCTTCATCGCATGTTCCGCCATCTCCTCAAAGGTGCAGTGCCCATCGCTCCAATTGGAATGATTATGAAGATCGCCTTTTATATCGGAATACTCGATCAATTTGGGTAGTGTTTTTTCAATGGCGGCTTCAATTTCCCCCCTGTTTTCCCGCAATTCCGGAGGAATCCAATCCATCCCCAATATTTTGTAAATATCAGATTCATGCCTTCCGCCTAATTTCTTTTCTCCCTCGAAAATGCCATACTCACTGATTTTATAACCCTTTTTCTTTGCCAGTTCCCGGAGATGAACGTTATGGTCCTTTGACCCGGTAAAGTATTGCAGGGCAGCCCCATACTCCTCTTCATTTACCACTCGCAGGTCCGCCTGAACGCCCTCTTCCAGTCTGACGCTTCCCTTTGTAGTTCCGGAGGCAAGTATCTGCGTCACTTCCGGCATGGTGACAAATGACTTTATTATTTCTGCCCCATCATTTCCTGTTGCAAGGATATCAATATCGCCAACAGTTTCCTTCATCCTTCGCAAAGAACCGGCAGCCTGTATTTCCTTAACCTTTGGGTTTTGTTTTAATCGTTCAATAATCCTCTTTACTATCGGATATGCCATCCCTATGGAAATGCGTTGCTGGCTTGTTTTGTATAATTCTATGCCTTTTACGATATTCTCAATCTTTTTTTCTCCAATACCGAACAGACCCTTCAACTTCCCATCCCGGATTGCATTTTCTATATCAACAAGATTCACAATACCCAATTCCTTATTGAGCATCGCAACCGTCTTTGGCCCTAAACCTGGTATCTGCATGAGTGCGACCGTTTCTTCAGATATCCCCTTTGCAACCTCCTCGTATTTTGACATTTTTCCCGTTGTAATATATTCAATAATTTTATCTGCCGTGCCTTTACCTATTCCGGGAATATTGGTTAATTTATCGTCCCTTGCGAGGGCTTCAATATCTTCCGTTAAGTCCTCTATTACCCTTGCCGCCTTGCGGTAAGAGTTGATACGAAAGGTATTTTCGCCTTTCAGTTCCAGTACATCAGCAATTTTTCCGAAGAGTAATGCAACTTCGTGATTCTTCACACATAAATCCTCATATATTTCTATAAATGCTCTGTTAGTACCTTAACAGTAATTTCTTTGCATACTTCCATTCGTCAGTGCGTGCTTTTTTGCAAAATATTTATTGGTGAAATACGAAATCCTATAACAATTTAGTTTTTTGAAAATTCCAGTAGGTGCGAAGCATTTGCCAGTACGAGTATGAATGCATTTATGATAATTTATAGCAAATGCTTCGCCCCTACAGTTTCAAAAAACTAAAGTGTTACTAAATACGAAACAAATTCTAATGACAAAATGATTTGAAATGTTAAACAAGCATATCTTTCATTTTCAAGCTTTGTATTGTTGGATGTTTTGAATTTGTGTTGAATTTTATGTTTGTTTGGTTCCGGTTTGTCAGGATTTTAGGCATGTAAAAAAATAAAAAACGAGGCCGACGGGAATCGAACCCGCAACATCCAGATCGACAGTCTGGTACTCTAACCAATTGAGCTACGGCCCCTTAAAAGATGTTTTTTATTTTTCAAAATTGCAGTATTTTCAACTAATTGTATATTGCTTATTGAAAGGCATTCAAGAGATGATACTGCCTTATTTCCCAATAAGCAGAAAGGATATTAGCAGGTTTTTGTATCAATTTCAAGCCTTTTGTTTTGTCTGATTTAATCGTTACCGTGTACTTTGGTAATATTCACTTAATATCTTTGCAACTTCGTGCCTTGTAAAGGTTGGAGGAGGCGCCTCTCCCTCGCTTAACATTCTTCGCACCTCAGTGCCGCTTAAGATGACATGATTTGCTGAGTCATGCGGACATGTCTTATAAGACGCCATACCATTGCACGCTTTACAATAAAATGTATGGTCAAAAAAGAGGGGAGTAATTCCTATTTCATGCGCATCAAATTCATCAAATATATAATGTGCGTCAAACGTCCCGTAATAATTCCCGACCCCTGCATGATCCCTTCCCACAATGAAATGCGTACAGCCATAGTTTTTTCTCAACAGCGCGTGGAAAACTGCTTCGCGCGGGCCCGCATACCTCATTGCCGCAGGAAAGACGGACAACATCGCGCGGTCTTTCGGATAATATTTTTCTAAAAGAACTTCGTAGCTCTTAATCCTGACGTCTGCAGGGATATCATCGCTTTTTGTCGCCCCTACCAGTGGGTGCAAAAGGATGGCGTCAACAATCTCAAGAGCACATTTTTGAATATATTCATGCGCCCTGTGAACGGGATTGCGCGTCTGGAAACCGACAATTCTCTTCCAGCCTCTTTTTACAAACAACTCCCTTGTTTCGGCAGGATCGAGTCTGTAAGCGAGGAAGTCTCCGGGTTTTGCCCTGTTAACAACACTCACTTTACCGCCAAGAAGATAATCATCCATCTTGTAAACATAATCAACACCGGGGTGTTTTTTATCGTCCGTTCCATACACTTCAAGCGATTCTTTCGTCTTATCATGATGGAATATCTCTTCCAAATGTAATATGGCAATTACTTCATTTGCTTTATCGATAAGGGCAACATCATTCCCGGGCTTAAGCCCTTCAATTTCTTCCTTACTCGCCGATAACGTCACGGGAATAGACCAAGGGAGTCCGTTTGCCAGACGCATATTATTCACAACAGTATCATAATCTTCTTTGCACATGAACCCCTCAAGCGGACTCATTGCGCCAACTGCAATCATATCGAGGTCCGTTATTTCACGGGAATCGAGTTGGATTTTTTTCATGGCGTAATTTTTCGCTTTATCCAACAACACTTCTCTATCTTCTGCGGAAGCTATCCGGTTTATAAGTTTACCCCCATGTGGAGGGATGTTCTTGACCATAGTTCACTCTTTCTCCTTTCAAAACTGTTTAAATGTATGCGATTTCTCCTGCTTTGCACCTGCTTTTATAAGGAACTAAAATTGTTGCGATAAAATTAATTCCTTACCTTTATCACAAATTCTTCTTTTTTCCCATGCGAATTCCAGATTGTCCAGATTGTTTTATCCTTAGTCATCCGTGCTTTTAATGAGGCGCTTTCGCTGCAAATCTGAAACGGCAATCTCAGTTCGATTGCCTGGACGGGGCATTCCTTTACACAGCAAGCACACGTCCAGCAAGCCGATTGGTCGCGTATTTCCGCTTTCATATTTTCCGTACGGTAGCAGAGATTTCCCGGACATATGCGTTCGCAGCGTGCTTCCGGTAATCCTTTACAGCCATTGCAGATGGTTTTGTCGATAAAAATGCTCATTATTGTAAGGGCCGTTCTTTCATCTTTATTTCATTTGTTTCAACGTCATAGACAGAATTTACATACTTAAGCCAGCGATTATCGTCTTTTTGGGGATAGTCCAATCTGGTTTGATAACACGCCCATCGGGTCTCCTTCCGGTAAATGAGATGTTCCACCAATGTCCTGGCAACATCAATCCGATCGATACACTCCAAGGCTTCTACGAGGTTGTAACTATCCGCCGCCATCAACTCCGTTGTATGGTTGTGCAAACATTTCAGCAATTGCCGGGCTTCCAGCAATCTGTTTTCATGCAACATGTAATTAAAGGAAATACCCCCGGCATATTCATCCATGATTTTTTGAAGCCGTTCTCTCACATCCAATGGTGTTATCCCGTTAGTTCTGTTTAATAAATTAAAAATCCTTGCCTTTTCCTTTTCAATACTATTTTCGTCAATTTCTTCTGAAGAGACGTTATCAATGTCTTTTAGCGCCGTTAGCGCCGCAATAGCGCCTTCAGCCCAACAGCCACTGACATATTTTTTAGGAGCCCCACCGGCGGCTTCGCCAGCGGCATAAAGCCCTGGAATGGTAGTTCTCCTTTCCGTATCAATCCAATATCCCGCCTGGCAATGACCACCCACAACATAAGGTTCCGTACCGCGTATTTCAACGGGTTTTTTTCGCGGCTCCATTCCTTCGCTTGCCCACATAAGAACAATCTGAGGGTTCATATTCAAATAATCTTCTTTTAGTTTCCTTTCTTCTTCTTCATTCAGGTGCGTTGTGTCAAGATAACAAGGCCCACGGCATGCCCTCATTTCCTCAAGCGTGGCAAAAAGTCTGTGTTGAGTCAAACATTTTCTTCCGCCCAAATGCTGATAATGGCAGCCAAGATAGTCTTCCCCCAGCGCATTAACCTGTTTTGAACAAACACCGATCGCAATTGTGCCTGTAGGGGCATTTACGTCTTTTACGCGCAAAGGGATAAACCTGTTCTCAAAACCTGTCATTTCGGCGCCAATACGAATCCCCATTGCATAGCCCGTCCCGGCATTCCATGGGCAATACCACATCAAATGCCTCGCGCCGCCGGTATTATTAGGTTTATATATCCCGGCAGCTCCTCCGGTAGCAACAATAACGGCTTTTGCCCGAACTACATATAAATTACCACCCCTGACGTCATAACCAAACGCACCACAAACCCGTTTTCCATTATAGATAAAATTTGTCGCAACGACGCGGTTTAACACCTGAGCCGCCGTTTTCCTCACCGCTTCAGCAAGCATAGGCTTCAGCCTTTCGCCAAAAATGCGAATACTGCGCGTTCCCCGGTTTTTGTAAGAGCCGTCATCATTTTTTTCAATAGGCAGCCCTAACGCTTCCACCTCCTTTACCACGTCATTAAATCTTTCCGCCATGGTAAGGACTAAATCTTTCCGTATAACCCCTTCAAACTCCCTCGCAACAAAATCAACGTATGATTCAGGGGTTTGTCCCGGATGAATATACGCATTAATAGCATTAAGCCCCATCGCCAAACAACCGCTGCGTTCAATATGTGCCTTTTCCATGATAACCACTTTGCAGCGGGAAGATTTTTTATAAATTTGCATTGCTGCAAAGCAGCCGGCCGCACCTCCGCCGATAATTAATATGTCTGCATCAATATTTTTAATATCCATTTATGGTAACACTTCTGGAGAAAACATTTTTAGGAAACATCAACATAATCAGAATGAAGCTGGAAAATTAATATGCTATGGATATTTTAATCTACTTTATGAGCGGTAATTTCGATTGTTTTTACACAAAGACCTTGAATTAAAGCAAGATTCCAGAGTTCATCTTTTCAAAAAATAACAAAGTGCCAATGGTACTTATATTTTATTAATATGTCAAATTGAAAACGCCCTTCTTCATCAATGTAAATTCGTATTTTTGATTTGTTAAGAAATTATGTAACTTATATTTCTTTATAAATGAACAAATCCTCCTCTATCCTTCCTGAGAGGTGATCTATCAAATTCTATTCCTGGTAAGGCCTTAAGGGATTGGTAAAATAAAAAATTGATAATGTTTCATGATATTTGTATAATGTGCCCATGCCTATAACGAAAGAATTAGAGAATATACGAAAGTTTGAATCTGTCGGGTTTACTCACGATCAAGCGGAAGTTCTTACAGAGACCCTTGAACAATCGCATGTTAACGGACAGCAAAACCTTAAGGATTTTCTTAACATTAAATTTAATGAGATGGACGTCAAATTTAATGCGATGGATGTCCAGTTTAATGCTCTTCGTAACGATATGGATGTAAAATTTAATGTTCTTCGTAATGATGTGGATGTCAAAATTAAAGATTTCCGTAGCGATGTGGACGTTAAGTTTAAAGACCTTCGTAACGAAATTGACTTCAGGTTTCTGGAAACCCGTAATGAGATTGTCAACCTTGAGTTTCGCATAAGGGCTTCGCACGCAGATTTGCTTATGAAGATATTTGCAATCGTAGCCGGTTGTACCACTATTGCCGTTGCTGTAGCCAAGTTATTTTAACCCCGCCAAAGGCGATATATTCCCATTGCCTTTCGAGAGTTTCACTCCGCTTTATTCTGCCTTTTTTTGATCTCCTCATAGCCGCCTGCATTTATTACATTTAGATATCCCATTTTATCCAGAATCTCTTTTGCAATACCAGACCGCCTCCCGCTTTCGCAATAAAGGAAAATTTTTTCATCCTTGTTTTTTGCAACCGACTCAATTTTCCTTCCAATTTCTTTATATGGAATGTTTATAGCATCCTCAATATGTCCCGACTTGTATTCCCCGGCAGTTCTTACGTCAATCCAGATTCCCTTCACATCGTTCACTTGCCCCCCAATTACACAATTAATTACGACAGTTAAAAAACATAAAGCCATAACTAGTTTTTTCATAATCAACTCCATTTCTAAAATAATGTATCTATAAAAATTGATACCCTCTCAAATCCGGTATGCCTTTCCCTGAGTTTAGTGATTGATTAGCATTTTATTTGGAACATCTCAGTAAATTATAGCAGTAGATAGCTGTCAGTTGATAGAAAAAGAACGCCCAACTACCACCCTTGAGCTGGTTTAGTCATCTACGATTGGACAGACTTGAGAATTTATCCATGTATTAAGGATTACCTCTTCCTTAACTCGTGGGATCATTAGTACTATCTTTCCGGATTTTAAAATGAGGCGAAAGGGACGAATTAAATAGTATAGACAGAGCCTCTTTGAGGACAAAGGTACTGAAAACCTGTTTGAGAGAACTTTTGGATGTGGAAATATTTCTTTAAAGAGAATCTTCACCTTCGTTTGAAATGTATCCGCGATTTGTGACTTGATAAAACTACCGGGAACGACGGGAAGAGTATCTTCTCTGATAAGTATTCTTTTATTGATAAGCCGCACTAATTCTTTATTTAAATCCTCTGATTTAAAGCTACTAAGGGCATTATGAAAAACGTCATCGTGCTCCCCCATGATTTCCCTTACAATGGAAAAGGTAGTATACATTAGGGTATCTATTCCGTATTTTTCGGTTTCAGACTTAAACCTTACCCAATCAATATCATCTCTATAATATTTAAGGGTTTGAAAAATATCACACAACTGGATAAGTGCACCTTTGCTACTAAAACCTCCATTTTGATTTATAAACCGGTGTTTTAAAAAATGTAGACAGAGGTGAGTAATTAAATCCTCCGGACTGAGTATCTGTACTTTATTGCCAGAAAATTCTATCGTTCTGGCCTCTTCCCACCACCTTTCAATAATGTCATTAATAATACGAATTCTTACTGGGTGTGCCTTCCTTGCTATGTGCCAGTGAATCTCCACCGGGATATTCTTATCTGAATGAACATAACTTATATGCTGGTGATTTTCTCTGTACCAATCCGGTTGCATTTCACCCTGGAAACGATAGTCTAATCCGGACATTATTTTCTCTGCACAAAGAAGGTCTTCTTTTTTAACGAGAAGGTCTATGTCATTCATTTGCCGTAAACCAATATCGCCATAAACAGTTTTCGCTAAAGTCGCGCCCTTTAGAACAATAACTTTCACACCTTTATCACAAAATGTCTCTAAAATCCTCTTTAATTCCGCATAAAGGTACATATTCCTGGCTAAATTTCCATGATAAGCCGTTCTCAACTGAGCCATGACCTCTTGAGGTATACAATGTCTCTTACTGATATTCTTTAAGTTGTGATACAGTAATGGGGCGATACCATGCCAAAAAGCAGAAGCTAAAACCTCTTCCCAGTTTAACGGAATGTTTATTACATCCTTAATTTTCTCTCCTGTATTCCCTGAGATGCTTGCCTGAAGACAATGGAGTAAGAGCCTATTTTCATGTGATATGTTCATTATCAGCCTCCAGGATAATTTTATCCAATTTACTATATCTTATCAGGGAAACAATACGTCATCGTATAAGTTTTAGTTACTTCTGCATTTCTTTCCAGAAAAATATCCCCATGATAAAGAAGCCAGGCATGGCCCTCCAATTTCTTTTTTGCCTCTCCATCAGAGAACCTCCCGTTATATCTCACTCCAAAACAAACAAAGACGTTTATTCCCAATTTACGTAAAAAGTGATAAAGAACTAAAGACCGCCTGAGACAGATATTTTTGTCTGTCCAAAGGTTATGCCTCAATATGTAGTCTGTAAATTTTACGATCTTATCTTTCATGTTTTCCAGGTCTTTGTTACGGCAAACTCTAAAGTTCCGTGGTGCAAGCATCTTCATAACCCTGGGCAGGGACAAAAATCTGAACAGGAAAGGCAAAACGTTAATCAGGAGAAAAATTCGGGTAAAAAGCCATATCTCCCCGAAGGAGCTAAAATGAGTCCTGAATTTTTTAATAGCACAAGTTTTGTTACCCATCTACAACCTTCACTAATTTTTCACGGATAAGTTCATGAATAAGTTTCAGTACACTTTCTCTGGCCTTTTCAGGTAAAACATCAAATTCATTTTGAATTATTTCGCTTATCTCTCCAGCCGTAAGACCGCTACTGAGCATTTGCCAGATCCGCAGTCCTGTTTCATTTAAGGTGAAGTACATCTTCGTGCCCAGATGGAGAAGGACGGCCTCTTTGCCCTCTAATTCAGTAATAACAACATCAGGGTCAGGCGTTACCCTATAATTTAACTCCAGCATCTTTTATCAACCTCCTTTTCAGTATTTCTCGTAATTATTCAATATGAAGTGAAAGACCTCCCATCCCTTCCTATCTGCGAAGGAGGGGAGATAAGAAGTCCCCCCTTCAAGAGGGGATTTAGGAGTGTGTTTAATAATCTTGATATTATGCAAATATCACTTCCGTCCAAACCATGCGAGACCAGGGGTTTCCCGAAAACTCTTTCAGCCAGTCTACCTTCTTAAAATAATTCAAACAGAACCAACAGGGAAAATAATCTGAATCTCTAAATTTACCATTGCTGTAGTGTTCAAGCTTCTCTTTTTGAAATTTCCCACTAGCCTCAACCAAACTTACATAAGCCTCAGAAAAACTCATCTCATTCAAATTGCCTATTATATCATCGTTTCCCACATCTTCTCCATGTCCCGATAAATTACAGCACATGGTGACATTGCCTCGCCAGTCGATGTTAATCTCTTCCATTTTAAGCGAAGCGCAAGGAAAGAGTTCGGTCGTATAGTATCCCGATGCCATAACAATAGGAATGGAAAATGTTTTCTGGAGCTGACAGATGATAGTTTCTGTTTGCCTTCTTTCTATCGGCGAAATGTCCATATTTTCTGATACGATTCGGGGAGTTGAAATAAGATGGCCAAGCCTGAGTCCCCGGCCTCCCAGTTTTGCTGCAAGCATGGCTATTTCATTTAATTCACCCCGACTGTGGGACGTAATGACCGTATTGAAGGTGAAGGGAATATCTTTTACCACGCAAATGCTTACTGCCTGCATCACCCGGCGATACGAACCCTTTCCACGAAGCATGTCATGTGTTTCCTCCCTTGCACCTTCTAAACTAAAGGTAATTCCAGTAAGACTATTAAGATGCGGGAGCAACTTCTCATAAATTCGGGTAAAATTCCAACCATTTGTTACAAAGCCAAAGTTATATCCAGCTTCTGATACCATCGTGAGCATCTCGGTAAATCCGGGATGCAACGTTGGCTCTCCGCCAGTAAAGGAGATGTAATCAAAGCCATGCCCCCTGGCATTCCGGAGAATTCTTTCTAAGATTTCTATTTTCAGGTCTCCGTCACCACTATGCCTTCCATCAAGGCAATGATGGCAACTTAAATTACAGCGATTGGTAAGTTCTATCAATATTCCCGGCATTGTAGTATTACTGTATAAAAGCATCTCTTCAGCGTAAATATTACACGATTCCCAACGGTTTCAGGTTTACAACCGTTCGGCTGGGCTCACGACGAAGCCTGAACCTATCTGTAATTTATTTGTCATTTGTTCTGCTAATAGAAGGCTGGATTGAAAGTATAAAACATTTGGTTCAGGTTACAAACCTGATAATCATATAGAAGGCACCTCCGAGCGCACTCTTCATGGTAAAATGGAGGATACCGTGAAAGGCGATTGTTAAATAATAACAAAGTAAGGAGGGAGCGAGCAATGGGATATTTCGTAGGAATAGATTTACATGGTGATAATAATTATATTGGAATACTCGATGAGGAGGATCGGAAGGTATTCAAGAGGAGAAACCGTAATGACATCAATGAAATAAAGCGCGTATTAGAGCCATACAAAAAAGAAATAAAGGGTATAGTAGTAGAATCGACCTTTAACTGGTACTGGATAGTGGATGGTCTGATGGAGGCAGGCTATCAGGTACACCTGGCAAATACATCGGCAATGCAGCAGTATGAGGGATTAAAGTACATTGACGACACGAGGGATTCGTTTTGGTTGGCAAAGATGTTACGGTTAAAGATATTACCAGAGGGATATATTTATCCCAAAGAGACGCGGTCAGTGAGGGATTTACTGAGGAAGCGGATGATGTTGGTACAACAAAGGACAGCGCATATATTGAGTATGCAAACGATGGTAAACCGTAACAAAGGAGTACCGATAAGCGGTGATACGATAAAGAAGCTGAGTAACGAAGAGGTAATGGGGATGTTCAGCGACGTGCATTTGACCATGTCAGCACAGTGCGATCACGAGGTAATAGAGGTATTAAATAAGCAGATATACAAGATAGAGAAAGCGGTATTAAAGGAGGTGAAGCTAAAGAAGCCGTATAAGAAATTGCTCAAGGTGCCTGGGATAGGCGAAATCCTGGCAATGACGATAATGCTGGAGACTGGGAACATAGAGCGATTTAGTGATGTGGGGATGTATTCATCTTATTGCAGATGCGTATCGGCAAAAAAATTATCGAATGGTAAGAGCAAAGGGAAAGGAAACCGTAAGAACGGGAATAAATACCTTGCGTGGGCGTATGTGGAGGCAGCGCATTTTCACGTAAGATTTTGCGAAAAGGGAAGGAAATGGCATCAGAGGAAGGCGTCAAAGAGCCATGTAGTTCTGGCAACGAAAGCCTTGAGCAATAAGCTGGCCAGGGCATGTTATTACATAATAAAGGAGCAAGTAAACTACGACGAGAAAAAAATGTTTGGGTAGCAAGCAGATTAGGTGGTGCAAGGAACCGGTTGCGGGTTAGGTAACCAATCCATGAAACCTGATTGGAAGTTGTTCCACCTTTTATTATGAGTTGTGCCGGTAAAGGAATCGGCGAAAAAGAATATTCCATTCTGATCTGCCCATACCATGAGCCGTGAGGTTTTGGCCGTAGAGCCGAATATTCTGTGAATAACGATTGGACACTGGTATGGAACCGATGGTTTTCTGGGACAGAAGATAAGTCAGGGGCGGTGAGAAAGTCTTTCACAAAGCCTTGATCCCGATGGGTGAATGGTGCGGATGAGAACGATACCAAAACAATTGCGAAATACCACGGGCGTAGATAAACGTGAACGGTATAGTCATTTTCGTAAACAGCAGTAAGAGCGATTCCGTACTTGGAGGGGTATTCAAAACGTGAAAATGTAGATATTTTTGCGACCGGAGATATTTTGTCCTTGACAAAAGCCTTCTAATGAGTGAACCCGCGAAAGTATCTATGCAGCGTAAACGACGCACGGCTCGTTCCAAAACCTTGTACTAAACATAGTGAAGTATCCAGTTTGGGAATGCTTATGGATAAGCCTCCTGGATTTTCTACGCAGACAATTCCACCCCCTTAATCCCCCGCCAGCGGGGGACAGGCTTGCCACGTCTCTTGCAGCTTTCATGTCGGGGGCATTCCCGGTTTTTTGTGACTTCTGCCATGTCTTAATGAAATGTACAGTAGTATCAACCCTGTCAGAGTTGTTTTACCTGTGTTACGTGTGTTCCGTGGTTCCGTTTGAAACCCTGGCCACATGAACGGTTACAAAAAATCGGGAATGCTCCTATTTGTGTCTTGGTAGCTAAACAATTAAACCTGATAAAATTTCTGAAATTCTCTCCGGCTCTTCATACAAATCGCGTCCTGCAAGGAGTTCGTAACTATCTGACTGAGATACAAGCCGCTTAATGGCCTCTAAATGTACATTGACCGCCTGACGTTTAAAAAATAGCGATGAACTTTGCCTCATCAATCTTATAAAAGCAGTTGTTTTATCTACGGGTATCAACATACTCTCAGGTTGAAGAACTATTTGGGTGTAAATCAATACCTTTGGAAAACAGCTTGGTTGAAATCGACCGGGGTAGACCGATTCTACATCTAAAAATCGTTTTGTATGGTTTCCCATTGCTGATCCCTTAAGATGAGGATCTATTTCAGGGAATTGCCGGGACAAGGCAGGATCAAGATAAAAATGCTTCCGAAAGGCCAGGGATTCTATCCCGTCCGCAGATGATCTAAGAAAAAGGGCATCGTCTGAGACATAGTGCCAGCCCTGACTGACCAAACTAAGGGCAGTGCTGGATTTTCCGCTCCCTGACTCCCCTAAAAACAGATAGCCCATCCCATCCCTGACAAGCCCGGCAGCATGAAGGTCGTAGAAACCCCGGGAAGAAAGGAGATGGATAAGGCCGACAAGAAAGAAGTTATACTTCGATAAAGGAGGTTTTTCCTTAAAAGAGCGATGAAGGGTTACGAGCCCTGTTCCCGCTTGAAGTTGGAGCTGAAAAACGGATAATCCGTCGGTGAGGTAAACGTGACCATCTGCCTCGTAAATCGAAGAATCATAGCCGTTGAGTGGTTGTGATGCCGTATATGGGATATGCGAGGGGACATCTGTCGCTACGAATTTCAATTCAATGTGAGCAGGCTTACCGCCATTGTATATTTGAGTAAAGGGGAAGGAATAGAAGAACTGCTCAATTTCATATCCAATCCCTTCCCCTTTCCACTGAACCCCAACGGTTATTTCGTATAAAGAATAGAAATTAACCCCTGCTTCAGTCATCTCAACTTCTTATCCTCCCAACCTCTCATCTTCCTATCTTCCCATCCTCTTTTTTATGAGTTTACTTATTATAACTAAATAAAGGCCAACAATATAATTTACCATAATAAGTTGCTTTTATTTATCCTGAGGGAAACGAAGGATCTTTCAGAGAAGACCCTTTGCGTTGTCATGGGTAAATGAAACCTTACATTATGATAAAATATTTCTTTATTTTCATTTACGGTGTAAAGGTACCAAATAGCCCATTGCCGGTAATTTTGGTTGCATCCCCGTGTTTCGTAAGCTTTGGTTCTACGAAGGTTAATTTGGGTTCTGCAAAAGGCTTCCTGGCGTGAGAATCACCTATCCCTGTAACTACCTGGCCTATGTGTCCTGCTGAAATTTTTTCTAACATTTTTCATTCTCCTATCATTGTTTTTTGTGAAGAATAACCACAGGGTACGCAGGGTATTTCTCCGTGCACCCTTCTGTGTTCAAAACATATTTCTGATTAAGGACGGAATCTGCCAAAGAATCTCTTACCCTTAGTCCTGGATTTTGTTTTCTTTAATTGCTTTTTGACTTGTGATGCATCTGCGCTCGTCACTTCCTGATCCGTTTGTTCTTCCGTCTCAAACCCCAACACGTCCACAACAAAAACAAACGACTTGCTCTCCGTTAAGCAAATAATGAAAGTGACATCTACCGATTCTCCCGGGCTTAGTACACCATCCGCATAAGCATCTGCTGTCAATGGAATGGTCATTGTTGCCCCTTCTCCACCATCCCCTCCGTCTGCATTATGGAGTAGATTTCCATTTGTCAATGTTTTAACCAAAACCACAAGGCCTGTAAGGGGCGGACTGCTGCTCTTGTTTGTAAGTTTGGCACCAAAGCTAAATTTTCCAACAAATCCAGGTGGACAATCGGTGGTATCAGTAGTAATCACGTAAGTTGAACGATCCCTTACAAATCTAACAAAGTCATTAACAATCCCTGGGTACTCTACTGCACCAATGTCGCATACAACACTACCATCGCCATTGCCATCTGTGCGAGGATTCCCAAGCTGGTCAGTTTGTGTATCAGGATAATCCTGATACACGTCATTGGCGCCTGCATCAATGGCAGGGCTGGTTGATAGCAGTGGGAAGTGGCCATTGCCAGGTGTCCCGTCATCGGTGAAGGCGCCCAAACCTGAGTCCCCTGTGAGGTCGCTTGGTTGAAGGATGATGTTGACGTGGCTACCAGTAGTATTGCCAATAAGATTATTGCCCAGTGATATGATATCACCGAAACAATCTTGCGCCGCCCCTTGTGACGCTGTATTTCCAGCAATGATGGTGTTTTGTATTTTTACGCTTGTGTTTCCTACGGGTGAAGCAATTCCGCCGCCGCCACGGCCAGCACTGTTTTCGCTGACGGTGCAGTTGATGAGCAAGCATTGTGCTAGAAAATTAACCCATATGCCACCACCATCGTGGTATGGTACAGTGTTATTAGCGATTGTGCTGTTAATAATTGTCATCGTGCCGGTTCTGTGGTGTATTCCGCCCCCCTCGAAAACAGAATAATTACCACTAATATCGGTGTTATTTATCGTCAGGTTTCCAGAATGATTGATGATACCACCACCGCCGCCACCAGTGCCGCCATTGTCAGCATTGTCTTTGACTGTGCAACTGCTTAACGTTAAATCTCCATTGTTTCCGATTCCACCACCAGCACTAACAGTTCTTCCTATGCTCTGATTGCTGCTGATGGTGCTGTTGATGATTGTCATCGTTCCCAGGTTCCATATGCCACCACAACTGGAATGGGCTATATTGTTGCTGATGATGCTACTGGTAATTATTGCCGTGCCTGCGTTATAGATGCCTCCAGCATCGTCACCGGCCATATTGTCGCTGACTGTGCTATTTTTTATTGTCAGTTTGCCGAGATTCCTGATACCACCGCCGTCATGTTCTGAATCCTCAGGAACTCGTTCAGTAGCAGTAGCACCTCTCATAACGGTTAGTCCATCTAACTCCAGAGTTCCTGTATCAGCAACATGAAAAATACGAAAAAAAGGTTCACTATCGCTACGTTCGATGATGGTGGTGTCAGCACCAGCACCTTTTATGGTGATATTGCTTCTGATAGAAGGTAAGCCCGTTGGTCCGTCGGTATGGGTGGTATCGTTATACACATCCGGCAGGGTATAGGTGTCAGCCGCCATGGTAATCGTATCGGTTCCCGGATGTTCAACTTCATTGTTAGCGTCATTGATTGCATTAATCAATTGTGAAACGTTACTGACAAGAAAATCAGTAGCATTAATGGTACGTGGCACAGATAGTGCGAAGACTGTGAATGAAATGAATAGCACCTGCGCATACCCCAAATAAGCAAAACTTCCATATCCCCTTTCCCTTTTGTTCCTTACCGTGTTCATATGCCGCTCCTTTTACGCTACGTGCGTTATGTGTAGTATGTGTTCAAAACATATTTCCAATTAAGGATGGAATCTGCGAAAGAAACCTTTTCTCATAAGTCCTGATCCTTTCCCGAATTTTGCAAGACCTGGTTTAATGTCTGTTGATTGGAGTTCTGCAACTTGTAAAGAATCTGTTTGTCCTTCCTTAATCCCCAATACATCCACAACGAAACCAAACGACTTGCTCTCAGTTAAGCAAATAATGAAAGAGACATCTACCGATTCCCCCGGGCTTAGTACGCCATCGGCATAATCACCAATATTTGGAACAGTCAACCTTGCTCCCACCCCGCCTGGTACTCCATCGGCATTTTGCAATACGTTGTTATTCGTTAATTCTACAACCTCCATCACGAGATCCGTAAGCGGAGGGTTATTTCTTTTGTTTTTCAGCGTTGCATCGAAACTAAACTGCCCCACAAACTCATCCCCACAACCGGTTGTATCAGAAGTAGTCTGATATGTTGATCGTACAGGTTTAAAGGCAACAAGGTCATTAATAATTTCCGGGCTTGGCGCTGGTGCTTCTCCAAGGACAATGTCTCCCAGTGCCGATGTATCCAAATAATTATTTGCCGTTCCTATCCAGACAACCTGTCCTTCACGACCCGACCAATCGTCGTCATCATTGTATCCCACACTAAAGCCAATGGTCATACCTGCCGTGGGGGTAATTCCCAGATTGCTCCATGGTATGGCCAGTTCTATACTATACCCGCCAGTAATTGTCGCCCAGGCATGCAATACGTCCGTTTTCTTACCATTTTTTTCAAAAAGTGTTTCATCATTCCATCCTTTAATGAACTGACGATCGTAACTATCGTATGTCGTACCGTGATTATGGTCGCCGTCAATATAGATCTCCACACTGTCATTTTCATGCACAGACGTTGAGTCATTATAGAGGGTATCATCCAGCACCTTAACACCTACGTAGAGGTAGGTATTATCCCAGAGTACCCCGAACGTTGCGGTGTTGTTCGTAGTCCCAATGACCACATTACTCACATCGGTTGCAATGTCCCATGCCGATTCGTCTAAGTTTCCATCCACGGCTAGATTCAGGCTCACATAAGGCACGGTCACCGGATTTGCGGAAAGATTACTGTCAAACTTTGATACAAAGGCATCAGTAGGACCGCCACTATAACCAGCAAGAGAAGGATCATATGCATCAGTGGTTGTTGGAAAGTCTGAAGACCAAGTCGCACCAGTCACATAGACATCTCCATTTGGGGCTATCGCTATAGACATGCAAAATTCACTGCTAGCTCCTCCAAGATATGTGGATGCAAGGAGGCTGGTTAAATCACTATTGAGCTTTGATACAAAGGCATCTTCGTTACCAGTGAGGATGCCGTTAAACGAAGTATCATAGGCGCCTCGAGTTGTTGGAAAGTCTGATGATGAAGTACTGCCAGCCACATAGACATTTTCCCATGAGTCTATGGTTAGAGAATAGCAAAACTCACCGGAAGACCCTCCAAGATATGTTGATGCAAGGAGTTTTGTTAGATCACCGCTTAACTTTGATACAAAAGCATTTGTCCAACCATCTTTAAAAGTATCATAAGCGCTAGCGGTTGTCGGAAAGTCTGCTGAGTTAGTCCAGCCAGCTACATATACATTCCCCCCTGAATCTATAACAATAGAACGGCCATAATCCCAATTAGTCCCCCCTAAATACGTGGATGCAAGGATGCTGGCTAAATCACCGCTGAGTTTTGATACAAAGGCATCTTCTCTATAAGTACTACCATTGTAAGAAGTATCATAGGCACCCGTAGTTGTTGGAAAGTTTGGTGATGAAGTACTGCCAGCTACATAGATATTTCCCCCTGAGCCTATGGCAATATCCTGGATCACCCCTCCGTTCAGAGATTTGGAAGCAATGAGGTTTGTTAATGTATCATTTAGTTTCAACACAGCAGAACCACGAGCCACATAGATATTTCCCCCTGAGTCTATGGCTATCGAATCGCCTGAACCCCAGCCAGATCCCAAATATGTTGAAGCAAGGAGGTTGGTTAGATCATTACTGAGCCTTGCTAGAAAGGCACTACCGGAAGTATTATAAGCGCCCGGGGTGGTTGGAAAGTCCGATGACAAAGTTTCACCCGTCACATATACATTCCCGCTTGCATCGAGGGCGATAGCATTACCATAATCATCGTCAGAACCCCCCAGATACGTGGATACAAGGAGATTTGTTAAATCGCTACTTAGCTTCGATACAAAGGCATCATGACCACCATTAAAAGAAGTGTCATAAACACCCGAGGTTGTTGGAAAACCTGACGTACTAGTCGAACCTGCTACATATACATTCCCACTTGAGTCAATAGTTACAGAAGTACCGTAATCAAAGCCACCGGAAGACCCTCCTAGATATGTGGATGCAAGAAGGTTGGTCAAATCACCGTTGAGCTTCGATACAAAGACATCATAACCATCATTAAAAGAAGTATCATAAGCACCCGGAGTTGTTGGAAAGTCTGATGACCAGGCCGAACCAGTTAAATATATATTCCCGTTTGAGTCTATGGCTATAGCGCTAATATATCCTCCACTATCTCCATATCCTCCACCCAAATATTTTGAAGCAAGGGGGCTGGTTAAATCACCAGTAAGCTTCAATACATTAGAACCACCCGTAATATATACATTCCCCTCTGAGTCTATGGCTATATCATTGCCAGCATCACTGGCAACCCATTCCAGATATGTGGATGAAAGGAGAGTGGTTAAATCACTATTGATCTTTGATACGAAGACATTAAAATCATAATAATCATCAAAATAAGTATCATAAGCACCTGGAGTTGTTGGAAAGTCTGTTGATCCTGTTGAACCAGTCACATAGATATTTCCCCCCGAATCTATGGCTATAGCATTACCAGAATCTTCGCCATCTCCTCCCAGATAGGTGGATGCAAGGAGGCTCGTTAATGCACTATTAAGCTTTGATACAAAGACATCGCTACCGCCATTAAAATAATCATCATAGACACCCGAGGTTGTTGGAAAACTTGATGACCCGGTCGAACCAGTTACATAGACATTTCCATATGAATCTATGGCTGTAGCACTGATAGATCCTCCACTCAAAGATGTGGAACCAAGGAGACTTGTTAACGCCCCATTGAGCTTAAATACGGTGTCACCCCCCCCCACATAAATATTTCCTCCAGTGTCTATGGCTATTGAAGTGCCTGCGTTTCCCAAATATGTAGAAGCAAGGAGGCTGGTTAGATCATTACTTAGCCTTGATACAAAGCCACTACCGGAAGTATTATAAGCACCCGGGGTAGTTGGAAAGTCTGTTGACCCGGTTGAACCAGTCACATAAATATTTCCCCCAGAATCTATGGCTATAGCATTGCCAGAATCTTCGCCAACTCCTCCCAAATAGGTGGATGCAAGGAGGCTGGTTAAGTCACTATTGAGCTTTGACACAAAGGCATAATCACTACCATTAAAAAAAGTATCATAGGCGCCGGGAGTTGTGGGAAAGTCTGGTGACCCAGTCGAACCAGTCACATAGATATTTCCCCCTGAATCTATGGCTATAGCATTACCATAGTCCGCACCAGATCCTCCGGATCCTCCCAAGTATGTGGACTCAAGGAGTGGGTCAATTACAACCTCCCGTGACCTGTCATAGTCTTCAAGTTTAAAACTATACTCATTACCTATTACAACATAAGCAGCCTCAATGTATTGTCTGTCACTGAGATCCCCCTCACCCCTACCCTTTCCCGCAAGGGGAGCGGAAGAACGGCTTTTTTTTGTAGTGGTAGAAGGAACTTTGGATTCCTGATAGACTATGGGCTTTGTGAACTTGACGATACCTAACGCCGTCTCCGCCTCAAGCAGTCCATCTTCATTTACTTTTAATGTCTTTGCACCGCTCAGTCTCAGTTTTATCGCCGTGGGGTCTGCGCCAGGCTTTACATAAAAGAGTTTTTCGACGTTATTCCCGTACGCCTTCAGTTTTAGTTCTATTCCATTATAAACTTCCCCAAGCGTCACCACATCATACGTCTGGATATTGGTCTTCCACTTCGATTGATCATTTCCTCTGAAGTCGTTCACAGTTGTGGTGGCCTTCTTTTCCCCTTTTATCTTACCAATCCAGCCGCCTACCATCTCCTCTTTCAATACTACTCCCCTTGTCCCTTGTTTCTTTTTATTTTCGGAATGGCCTTGTTTACCGTCATCCTGCTTCGTATCATTCTGTCCGCCAGCCTTTACTGACGGGCTATTTGCAGGCGAGTGATGATGCATACCGTCAAATCCCCCTGCATTTCCCTTTTCCCCTTTGTTAATGGGGGATTTATGAGGATTTACCGGTCTGTTGTGGGCATGGACGTCGGCCCCTCCATTTTTTCGTTGGGGCAGGGAATAGACAATCTCTCCATTCTTCGTTACAAATACCGTTCCCCCAAATGTGTTAGCATAGAACATTACCCTTTCATCGGTTTGCCCTTCATTGGCTATAAAAGGCATCTGAAGTTTCCTTGTCCTTTGAACAACCTCTGCCATACTCAATTGCTCATCCCCGGTCGAAGCCGGAGAGAGGTTTTTGATTACAGATTGCGGACTTATTGGTTTAGACAATGGTTTACCTGTATCAGCCAGGAGGATTTTGAAGAAAAAAACGACCGGCAAAAGAACCGCAAGTAATACAAAAA
>NZ_JAOSKF010000008.1:0-54604 GCF_027493735.1 Candidatus Kuenenia sp. | reverse complement strand
GCTAACTCCTGGTAAGAGATAGCAGATGTGAAAAAGGCAAACCAATCGTGAGGTTGGGGCGCAAAGCCATGGGGCTTCGGAAATACCGAAGCTCGCCAGGTCGCCATGTTTGTTAGTTAATCTTTTATTAGGAGCAATAGCAATGAAGCTTTAAGATTCAGCAGAGTAAGTATTTTCTTTTTAATATTTGCGCATGTATTTCTTTTCAGCGAAGAGAATTTTGCGGAAGAAAAAGCATATCAGAATATTTATGGCACTGTTTGGAATGATAAACCATCTGAGGACATCAGCTATGCAAGGCAGATGGGGTATGATTCTATTGCTATAAACCCATCATCAGAAGTGAAAGACTATCACAATAATCCCAATTGCACAGGCCTTAATTATTATCTAATCAACCCACAGTGGTATCCACAGATTTTATCCGGGTATAGCAGGGCGATAGACATTACGAAACCTGTTTCAGAGGAAGCAAAGGAATTTTATAATCAGCGTATGGTATGGAAAAGCCATGAGCCGTTTCCTTACAATCTGGCGACAGGTTATCACTCTGGCGGGTCTTCAGAGCAATTTTACGTAATGTGGGATTTTCAGCAACAGGCGGTTATTGATGAGGTAGTTGAAAATATTATTAGCCTGGCAAAGAGTTATGAGGATACAGGTTTGCCATTCACCTTTGATGGATATATAATTGATGAGCCGAAGCTTGCGGGTGAATTCTACAGATTAGACGAAACGGGGAATAACATATCTGTAGGTTTGTCTTATTGGACAGGGGCGGATTTGGGTTTGGTGCATGACGCCATTACCCATGAGTATGCAACGTATTCAGAGGGAATGGCGGCATTTTACAAGGAATTAAGGGTAAGGCTTTCTCAGGAATTTACGCATCCGAAATGGATTGCTCAGCCAACGTTACTCTATAGTGAGGCGGACAATGATGAATGGATAAATCAGATAAAAGTCCGTGCAGACAAAGATGAGCTAACGCCGGACATGCTAAGCCAGAAAAGCTCACAAAATACAAATTATGTAGATGATGCCAATAATTTTAATGCCGGGGTAAATATTACAAAAGACAAGGTAGGCAACTCCCAAACAAGCGAAGCAGATGAATATAGGAATCGTCTTTTTGCTGCCAAGGCGGGCATTAACGGCGCCTGGTATAATTGGTTTGGGCGGTTTGGCGACACAGGAGATATATCGGGTTTTAAGAGTATTACCGAGGTTTCTCCCCGACTTAAACTCATACGGTGTTTACCCAACTGGGATAATCTTAATAATGTGCCGCTCAGTGAACGGTCATGGGATGGCAGCGTTTATCAGAGTACAAATAGTTATGCGGGTAGTGATGTCATGTATTCACGTCATCCAAAAACAGGGAAATTATTTGCAGTGTTTTTAACGCTGTCTGGGGTTATAACGCTTAATGCAGGTGAGACGGCAACCTCGGTGCAGCGCACTGACGGTTATTTTATTGAGTCAGGGGATGGGAGTGCCGATGTCGGCATTGTTGGTAACGAGATAAGTTTAAAGAGTAAAGATAACATAGGGAAAGGATACATCTTTACCGTATCGGCAGAAGGTACCTGGCCACCAGTAGAGACCGGGTCAGGTACAGATACAGACGGGACATCGGGTTTGGAGGCTTCGGATGAAACAGTAAACGGCAGTGAGTTGACGCATACGACGTTGGTTGAGTACTATCCTGCCAGTGGGTCCCGCAACAGTGTATCGTCAAAAAAGAGGACAAAAGCCATAACCTCTAAACAATCGAGCAGTAGCACACAGACATGGCAGCAGGTAGCAAAAAGAACGCAAGCCCAGAAGACTGCGGGGCTTGCTGGGGGTGAGGGGCAGCAGATGATATTGGGGATTGCCTATGCCCCCTCTAATCCGAACATGGCATATTTTGTTACCGATACCAGTCAGGTTTGGAAGAGTACTGATGGGGGTACAAGTTGGCAGAGAAAAGCGAATGGATTCGGGGCAACCGGTGGTACTTCTGTAGTTTTTGACCCAAAAAATGCAGATATTGCCTATATCACCGGCATGAATGGAAACGCGGGCAGTTGGACGCCATTTGCCGATGTTGTACAGGGTATATTCAGAACCGCAGATGGTGGAAATAACTGGAAATTGGTAAAGAGTGCAAATTTCAACAGAATTACCCGTTCAGATGGTGTTCATATAGCTTTTGCCGGAAACAATATATATGCAGCGCCAATGAAAACCGGTATTTTAAAATCAACGAATGGTGGAACTACGTGGAATTTCTTAACTACATCTGGCGGCGGGAAGATTCTTGATACCTTGAATCTTAATAATATAGCAGCTCATCCTACGGATAACACCATTTTATATGTATCTGCTTCTAATGGATTGTATAAGATTGTGGATAGTGGTGGCTCTGCGACTGTCTCCAAGATAGGAACAGGACTACCTTCAGGCGCAGTATATCAACTGGTGATTGATTCTACTACGCCAAGCACAATGTATGTTGCTGCTAATTCAAAAGGCGTATATCGCTCTACCGATGGCGGGCTTAATTTCAGCGCAAGAAACAACGGTTTATCAACACCCCTTGGTTCTGGCGGACAAGCCAGATACATAGCAATGAGTCCGGTTAATTCCAGCAAGCTAATAATTACTTTTAGGGGTTTATTTGGCAATTATGTGTATCACACCAGCGATGGAGGGGCAAACTGGACAAAGACAACCAATATGGATGAATCAAACGCAGACGGATGGGTGGCCGGCTCCGTATTTGGCTGGACTTCTAATCTCTCAGGTGTTGATAATGACTACTCGCCTATCAGTTTTCATCCAACAAATCAAAATATCGCATTGACAATTGGATGGGGTAATCAGGTTAAGAAAACTACTGATGGCGGTGTTACATGGAAATATTCTAATACAGGTTATACAGGGTCAGCGGTGGGTGACCAGGAATGTTCCACGCCTATTGGTTGGGATTCGACCAACTATAATCGAGCGGTTTTCTCCCAAGGTGATTGGGGGAGTACGCTTACGGAGGATAACGAAGATACCTTCGCATTAAAAGCCACTGTTAGCCATAATAATCGGTACGCAACTGCTGCGGTAGCAATGTATGGGAATATTATTATTGAAGCAGTTGGCGCTACAAATGACGATAGCACTAATGAACAAGTGATAGCTATATCAAGGAACTCAGGAACAAATTGGACTAAAATTGAAAGCACAACCGCTACTTTTAAACTCATTTCTTTTCATCCACAGAACAACAACATTGTATATGCAGGAAAGTATAAATTTACCAATATACAAACAAATAACAATTATACGACGCTTAGCAAGACAGTTGCTAGTGTATTTAGGGGGGATGGAAACATAGTTTATTCATATAGCGGAAGTACTATCTATAAATCTACCAATGGAGGAGCCTCATGGTTATCGGCATCGTATTATCCTTCATTAAACCTTCCGTCTGGATATTATATAAGTCAGATCTCCGTAAGCCCTACAGATGAAAACCGAATTTATGCAGCAGTAGGGGGAAAAGGGATTTATATAATAAACGACACTTATGCCAATGGTGGAACGGTAGTGTTAAAAAATAACGCGAATGGTATTGAATCAGACCAGTTTGGGGAACTAAATGTGCTGACAGTAGCAACAGACCCCAATAACGCAAATGTTGTTTATACAGGCACAAGGGCAAACTGGAAGGGTATGGCAAATGGCTTGTTCCGGTCCTTAGACGGTGGAGAGACATGGACAAATATAACCCAAAATACTTTTGGGACAATGTTTGGTATCTCAAACATAACGGTAAGACCTGACAATAGCTATGTTTATATAAGCTCCTTTGCAGGCACGTGGAAATTGCCGCCGCCGTCATCAACCTCTACTGCCAATACCACCCCTACGGTAACGACGGGGTCAGCAACCGATGTAACAACGAATTCAGCCACATTGAATGGAACGGTGAACGCCGGAGGGTTATCCACAACGTCATGGTTCGAGTATGGTGAGACCAGCGGATCTTATGGTAGTAAATCATCAACGCAGAGTGCGAGTGGGTCGAAAGGTACAACGGTAAGCATTGGTATAAGTGGATTGCCGGCAGGAAAGACTTATTATTACAGGATAGCGGCGCAGAACAGTGCTGGTACGACATATGGGAGTAAAATGTCCTTTACAACATCAAGCGGCACGCCATCAACAAGTACATCCAGCGGATTGCAGGCTTTTTATGCATTTGATGATGGAAGCGGAACGATTGCTACTGATACCTCAGGAAATAACAAGAATGGGACAATTACCGGAGCTGCATGGACAACAGGAAAAAATGGTGGGGCCTTGAGTTTTAACGGTACAAGTAATTATGTATCGATTCCTCCTTTAAACCATGACGAGATATCGGTTTCTGCGTGGTTTTATAGAAATTCAGTAGATACGGCAGAGCCGGATACCATTTTGGGCGGTTGGTCCTGGGATAAAGTAGAAGGATATGGATTGTATTTCAATCAGTATAGTGGTTCGAGAGATACCATACGATTTATAGTAACCAGTAAAACATCCGGAGGTACGAAAACGCAAAAGAACGCTACCAAGGATTTGGTCACTTCGACTGGCAAGTGGTATCACGTTGCCGGCACTTACAACAAAACCACGGGTGAACAGAAATTATATGTAGATGGGCAACTCGTTGATACACAAACACATCCTGCGGGGAATACCATAGTGCCGTATACATATGCATCATATATGGCTATAGGGGCATTAACTTTTAATTATGGCAATATGGATGGGAAAGTCGATGAGGTTCGGGTTTACAATCGGGCATTGAGTGATCAGGAGATGCTGAACGTATATAACGGCAATTAATTTCACATAGGGTAAGCATTGTGCGTCGTAATAGAGACGAAACGTGTCTCGCAGCCCTTTTTAAGGAAACGACTATTGCCGAAGGGCAATAGTCGTTTTTTATTCGCCTGGTGAAATAGACATGCTATGCTAAAGTGGCTTAACTCTTGAAAGTATCATCTGCGAAGTCCTTGGATTCCAAAAGTACCAGCAGCGCCGAACGATTCTTTATCAACGGAAAATCCCGGCTTCTATGGTCAATGCTTAAACCATGTAACCAATTTGTAAAAATGATTGAACGTCAATGGCATGAAAGCCTCGTGTATCTTAGGCGTAAAATAGTAACCCTTTTTTACATGATTTTTGAAATTTTACCCACACAAAACTTAGTAGGCCCCAATAATATCTTGTGCCAGAAGTGGCGCCATGGAAAGACCGCAAATGGCAATGCCAACAATGGTGATACCGTCTACGATTTTATAGGTCTGATCGACGAAGCCGGCATCTATAACCGAGCCTTAAGTGATCAGGAAGTGCAGGACTTATATAATGTATTTACTACGCAAAACACTACCAGCAATTCACAAGCCTTCTACAGATTTGATGAAGGGAGCGGGATGGTTGCAAGCGATTCCTCCGGCAATAACAACGATGGTGATATAAGTGGTGCTGCATGGACGACTGGGAAGAGCGGGGGAGCGTTGAGTTTTAACGGGAATGCCTATGTTGTCAAAACGAACCCCTCTTCAGGACTAAAGCCTTCAACAGAGGTTGCAATAGCGGCGTGGATCAAAACTAGCGCTACAGACACAAATGGAGCGGAGGTGGTGTCCATGGGAGATAGCTATGCCCTGAGGGTTGAGGAAGATGGGAACATAAAGTTTTTCTATTACAACGGTTTCAAGTGGATAAGCACCAAGACTATAGGTGTCAATGTATTGAATGGAACGTGGCATCATATCGTGGTACAAAAAACCAGTACAGCCTTGCAGGTATATGTGGATGGGGTGTCTAAGGCAAGCAGCTCAAGTACGGGTACAATTACCTATACAAAAGGGAACAACCTGTTTATTGGGAGGCATGGCAATGGTGATACCCCCTACGATTTTATTGGTCTAATCGACGAAACCGGTATATACAACAGAGCCTTAAGCGACCAGGAAATACAAAATTTATATACGAATGGTGTAAATTGAAATTGATGTTGGTGAGATTCGCAGGAAATATCAAGTTCTCTCTTTACCTCAAAGGTGCAAAGGATGCAAAGAAGAAAAAATGATGAAAAACTTCAAAGGAGGGGTATCTTTTACATAACTATTCAGTGTAAACACTACCATCAAACACCTGCGTGTTCCCAAACTGGCGTTTGGGAACACGCAGGTTAGGGAAACGCCGGTTTCTCAAAATAAAATCAGTAGATCGTGTTTTGGTAGTTTAAATATATTATGTTGAATTTTTTTTTTTTTTTTTTTTTTTAAACCCCCCCCCCCCCCACCCCAAACCCCCCCCCCCCCCCGAGCCCCGGAAAAGACACGACACAAAAACAAAAAAAAAAAACAAAAAATTTTTTTTTTTTTTTTTTTTTTTATTTTAATTTAAAAAAAAAAAAAAAAAAAAAAAGAAAGAAAAAAAAAAAAAAAAAAAAAAAAAATAAATTTAATATTAAAAAAAAAAAAACCCCCCCCCCCCCAAAAAAAAAAAGAAAAAGGAAACCCCCCCCTTTTTTTTTTTAAAAAAAAAAGACAAAAAAAAAAAAAAAAAAAAAAAGTTTTTTTTTCCCCCCTTTAAAAACTTCCCAATTCAAATCAGGGTAAAAATTAATTATTTCTGCAATATCAAATAGTGATTTAAGCCGGAAAAACCTTTTGCGCTTGGAATTAATACATGCGACGATGAGCATGTCTTCCGGGGACATAACATATACGCTATATCCCATAAAATGAATCTTTTTGCATTACTCCAAATATCCACAAAATCTATGGGCAGTGTTTCTGCGCAATGAATATCATGGTGGCTGAAATAACCACACTCAATCCCCTTTAATCTAATACTATGAATGTACTTTCTTATTTCATTTTCTTCGTTAGTTGTTAATGTCTCTTTTCCCGGTCGTATTATTATATCAAGATCATTCTTATTGACGAGCCACGGATGCGTGTATATAAGCGCATTTAATGCTACCCCCTTTATGAGCATGACATCAATGAATCTTTGATGAAAAAAAGCTAATTCATCTTTCAATGTTTCTTCCCATTTATTTTCTAAAACTTTCCTGGTATAGAGATAGAGCTTAAACTTATTTGCTACATCATCATTATGTGGAATGATACTGCCGTTTTCAGAGCATTTTTGCAAGTTTAAATAGATCAAGGGAGCAACGCTATGGAGTCTTGCCGTAGTATACACTCTTTCCCAGTCGATCTTTTCCCTATTGCACAAATCAAGAACATTTTTCTTGTGTGTATCCAAAAAGTTTTGTCTCGTACAAATGAAAAGAAGTTTGTCTTCAGCTAGCATATTCTTATATCAAATATTTTTATTTTGTTATCCCACCGTACGTATCAGAAGATACCGGAACCAAACAAGCACGAAATACGAAATACGAAAGGTGGAACCACAGATTGCACAGATTTTCAGGGAGGTTTTGCAACCTGAGCCCACCTGAAGTTCTTTGGTTGAAATTTAGGGTGAAGTGTCACTTTGCCCGAAACGAAGCAATCGCTTCTTTCTACTACGTGGAAGAAGCATTATTTTATCACTATCCCTCTTTACTTCCCGCCTTTTAAATCTTAGCCGCGCCGCACAATTCTTCTGCTTTTGCAAGTTTCGCATAATATTGGGTTGCTTTTTTAACGCCTTCTTCAAAGGTGACTTCCGGCGACCATTTTATTTCTCTCCGCGCCTTTGAATGGTCAAGGCTAATATGATCAACTTCTCCGTGACGTTTTTGTCCTAGTATGGGTTCTATGTCTTTGCGTAATGCCCTTCTCACCGCAAGGAATACTTCCATATCAGAGATTTCCTTGCCCCATCCAAGATTATAAATTTCTCCGTTTCCGATATCCCCTAAAACCGCAATGTTCGCTTTTACAATGTCATCCACATAAACGTAATCTCTTGTCTTTGAACCATCGCCAAAAATTGTGGGTTGTTTATTTTGGAGCATTAGTTCGCTAAAGATTGCGACAACGCCCGCCTCTCCATGCGGAGACTGCCGTGGTCCGTATACATTTGGATATCTTAAAATGGTAACGTTCAGGTCGTATAATTTATGGAAAACATGCAAATAATGTTCAACGGTATGCTTGCTTACCCCATAGTGCGATAAAGGTTCCGGCGGAGTGGCTTCATTTGCAGGCAATTGTTTCGGCTCTCCGTAAACAGCGCCTCCGGTAGATGCGTAGATAAATTTCTTAACCCGATATTTATTTGATAACTGGCACAGGTTCAATGAACCAAGTATATTGATATTCGCGTCATAAACAGGCGTTTCTACCGACTTCCGCACGTTCGCATGCGCGGCATGATGATTTACTATTTCCGGTTTTATTTGTTTAAAAACTTCTTCCAGGCTTTTTGCGTCACAAATATCAATATTATAAAACTCTGCTTTCTTATGTATGTTTTCTTCTTTTCCTGTAGAAAGATCGTCTACAACAGCTACGCGATGTCCCTCTTCAATTAACTGGTCTACCAGATTAGATCCAATAAAGCCCGCACCGCCTGTTACAAGTATTTTCATACCATCCCCTTTTTCTATTTGTTGTCCTTATTAACGTACAAGGTAATTCATAATCACAATTGTCTTGCGCAGTCGCATGATGTTTTATTGATAGCAAAACAAAGACCAAAGAGCCTGTATCGGATATTCTAATTCCATTCCGGGAAATATTATTGGTGCACTCCAGATTTTTTGTGACTTCCGTCATGTTTTAATGAAACGTTACAGTAGTGCTAACCCTGACAGGGTTTGGAACCCTGTCAGGGTTGTATAGACGACGGACGACGGACGACGGACGATAGATGAATGCTTAAGATATATGATTCCAGAAAAGCATTCTTCTGCAAAATTTGCGCGATTGTGTGCAATCCCGTGAAGTGAGGGATATTTCTTGTATCACTGCTTGCCGCATAATGTAGGGGACGAAGCATTTGCTATAAACGGTTGCTGTTAGTTCCTCACTTGATTTTAAACCTACAAAATTCATGTAGCGAAACGAACCTCGTCGCACTACAAAGGACAATTTCCAGTTTTAAAATACGGAAGTGTTACAAATTATTTAATCTGCACGATACCTAAACGGGCATGATATGGTTCGTTAAGTTTTATAATGCAACAATTTGAGATGCAACAAATTACATTCATTAATTTTGACGCAAAATTTGCATGATTACTGATTTGTTCGAAATGAATCGTTAAAACAATGTATTGCATATTAATGAAGCAAAGGATTAATACCGAAGAAGGTTGAGAGAATACATTGTTACCGCATTTATTGCGGTTTTGTGGGATGGCGGAAAATACTATTGGTTGATGCTTACAACAGAAATGTTTTGTAAAGAGAACTTAAGTGCCATTTGTCTTTGAAGCACAGGCAATCCCCCATTCTTTCACCCGGTACTCAATCTTTCTGAGGGATATTCCCAGCATCTTTGCGGCTTCCTGTTTGTTGCCACGGGTTAACTGAAGGGTTTTCATGATAAGTTCCTTTTCCGCCTCCTTCCAGGACGTGCCCGGGGCGATGGTGATAGGGGGGATATCCCCTTTTTGCGGTAAAACGCATCCGGGCAGATGTTTTTTCGCTAGCTTATTGCCGGAACATAAAACCATTGTCCTTTCAATCACATTTTCCAGTTCACGTACATTCCCCGGCCAGTCGTAATCCATCAAAATCTCCTCTATTTCCGGGGCAATCCGTATAACTTTTTTATTTAATTTGACGTTGTTCTTTTTGATAAAGTGGTTTATCAGGAGGGGTATATCCGATTTTCTCTCCCGTAACGGCGGCATCGCTATATTTATTACATTCAGGCGATAATACAAGTCTTCGCGGAATTCGTTTTTTTCTACAGATTGCAACAAGTCCTTGTTTGTGGCTGCAATGATACGCACGTTTGCCTTTTTTGTGTCGGTGCTTCCCAGTGGGATAAATTCACCTTCCTGCAACACACGCAATATTTTTGCCTGAATCGATTTTGAGGTATCGCCCACTTCATCCATAAAGAGCGTCCCGCCGTCCGCCTTTTCAAATAACCCTATCTTGTCTTTCATAGCGCCGGTATATGAACCTTTCACATGCCCGAACAAGGCGCTCTCCAGAAATTCATCGGTGAGTGTTGCGCAATTTATCGCAACAAATTCCTTGTTTTTTCGGCTACTGTTCATATAAATCGCCTTGGCGATAAGTTCTTTCCCTGTGCCGCTTTCACCTGTTATTAATATGGTGGCGTCGCTGCGCGCCGCTTTTAACGCTATATTCACCAGATCGCACATCTTTTTTGAATTGCCGATTATGCCTGTACGCTGGCTTAATTCCTCAACGTTGGAAGGCAGGAGATGGTCGGAAATGCTTCTTTGCTGTAGCATCATGCGGTCTAGATTTGCCAATATATCTTCTACTTCGAAAGGTTTTGTGATATAGCTGAAAGCGCCCAGTCTCATTGCCTCAACGGCCATCTCTATTTCACCAAAAGCAGTGATCATTAATATCGAAGGGTCATATAATTCCTTTGCATCTCTCAGCAGGTCCATCCCGCTGATATTCCCGGAAAGCCTGATATCTGATATGATAACCGGGAATCTTTGCTGTTTGATAAGCTCCCACGCCTCTTCTCCAGAGTCGGTTGCCTGTACCTCGATACCATGTTCCCTCAAAGTATTGCAGAGTATTTTTCGGTAAATGTCCTCATCTTCAACAATCAAAACGCGTGCTTTATCCATAGATATTTTTTCCCTGTTTAAAACGATAAACCATTCAAAGAATAGATTAGGAATAAATACGAATCATACTCTACCGCAAGATTAATGCCAAATAGTCTGCGCTAATGTGGTAATTTTGTAGGGGCGTATTACAAATACACCTCTTTGTATTGATGAAAACATAATCACCGCTTTTGTTTGTCAGTCTAACCTCCTCGGTATTATATATATTGTTTAGATATCTTTTCTTTTAACGGCAAAAATATCTTGAATGTTGTCCCCGTTTCTTGTTCACTTTCCGCCGCAATAACACCATTATGCATCCTGATTATTTTGCCTGCGATGCCTAAGCCAATAATTGGTCTTTCAGTTTCCGCTTTTTGTGTAAAAAAGGGTGTAAATATTTTTTTCAGATTATTTTTATGAATATACACTCCGGTGTCGCTTATGGAGATTTCTATTTCGTCTTTATTTGTACTCATACGTGTTTCTATGGTTATTGTGCCTTTAACATGATTACTAATGTGCACAGGTTCTTCCGTTAACGCTTTTATAGCATAAATGGCATTGTAAAAAATATTAGCGAAAACCAACTCCATTTTGCAGATATCTATTAAGACATTAGGAAGATTATCTGAGAGATTAAAAACGATATCGATTTTACTTTCATTAAACATTCGGTAGAGAGAGACTGTTACGTCCGTTATTAAAGCATTTATACAGTATTTTTTTTTGTACAGCGCTACCTGATTCGCAAAATTAAGTAAATTATTAACCGCTTCTTTGCAATGAAGAGACTCTTTTATAGAATTTTCTAGGTATTCGCGCAAATGAGATTCACTGCTTTTCATAGCTTGCAGTTCTCTTTTAAATTCTTTTTCGCAGCCTTCCAAATTATTCATACTTTGTGTAAATTTGTCATGCATCTGACTATGCGTCATATCTCCGCTATTTGAGACTGTAAACGTTCGTAATTCATTCATAGTCCTGGAAATGGAATCAATCTGCATTTCCAAATGATTTAGTGTAATAGCAATCTTATCAAAATATTTCATGCTTTCCTGGGCGCATAGGCTGAATGCGCCTATTGGCGTGTTGATTTCATGCGCTATTTCTGAGGACATCATGCTTAAAATATTTAGTTTTTCCAACTGTGTTGTTTTTTCCTGCAGTTGTTTCTGCGCGTTAATGTTTGTTATATATATGTTTATGAGTCCTTCCTTTGTGATTGGCACAAAAGTCAATGAGAATACGTTTGTGCCATATTCTGATTCTATTACTTTGTATGAATTGGTATTGAAAACATCCATAATCACCTTGTTAAATTGCGCAGGAACATATTCATTTATCTGTCTGTTCCAGAAATTTAAAAACCATAATCCTGCTTTATTGGCATAGGTTATGACACCCTCTTTTGTTATTTGTAAAACAGGGTTTGGGTTTTTATTTATGATATGCGCAAACTTGTTTTGTGATGTTTCGATATCGCTTCGTTTTAGTCTCATGCTATATTCCTTTCTATAGTAGGATTCCTTTCCTTATTGTAAAGGAATTTTATAACAGGTAATGTTCTTTTATAATAAAAGCCCCATTTCCCTTAAACGTTTCTCCTTTTTAAGTAGTTCGTTAAACGGTTGTGATTGAATTTACTCTCTTTTCTCCTTCTTACGAAGGATATGATTAAGAGGTGGTTATGAAATAATATTCACTCTTAATAATATACAATAATATTTGCCTCTGTGTAAATACCCCAAAATGGACTGATACTAAAGGGTGTATAGAGCACATAAACGCTAAGTTAAAATTACGGATTAATTTGATTGTGCAATGTCAGAAGTTCCTGTTTTCCCAGGACATCCGACATCAGAATGAATAACGAATGTTGAACAAGGAATTCCGGATTATGAAGTTGTGAAGTTATTAAACAGGGGTGAAGCATTAACGCTTGTTGTCAGGCTCCGGCTTGGGAACTAGCATTTGTTTTCATAGAACTAAAGTCTTACAATTTTACGAAAAATAAATGTTTTTAGCTATAAATGTATTGCATTGATAATATGGTGTAACTAAAATTAAGCGTCCATCTGAAATAGTACTAAAAAAGATCAGGAGAAGAAATAAAGAACGGAGTGCTACCTTTGAAAAAAGAACCCGATGCAGTGCAAAATACGAGGCAGGCGAAAGAAGAGGAGAATCGTTTTTTTGCAATGGTTAATGCCATTGGCAAACCAATGTTTAGCGTAAACAATGAGGGTGTTTGTGATTTTGTGAATGCTGCCTGTCTCAAAGCCCTTTGTTATGAAGAGAATGGACAAATGTTGGGAAAGAAGATGTATGACTTAATTCATTTCACCGATGAAGAGGGCAACGATATTCCTGTTGAAAAATGCCGGATATATCAGGCGCAAAAACAAGGACGGGAGATACATGGAGCGAATGATTTATTTTTGCGTGCGGATGGCAGCCACATTGCCTTTGAATACACGGCGTATCTAATATATCAGAATGAAAAAATTACCGGTAGCCTTGTGATATTTGATGCTATTAACGAAACAACAAAAAAAACTGTGTATACTGTAAATTATTTAAAAAAGACGCTCGTAAATTTTGTCCATAAAATTAACAACTCATTTGGGGTTGTTTTTATTTGTGTAAAGGAAGTGAAAAGGCTTTTCCCTCAATTTTTAAGAATAAGCATTGTTACCGAAGCAAAGTTTTCTGCTATGAGTGACACATTGCAAAGACTGCGACAAATGATAAATGAGAATTGCCTTTCCGGTGATAAAAGAATAAATGACAGGCTGAATGGTACTATCGCCGAATTGTGCGCCAGCTTTGAAGAATTACGGAAAACGATTGATGACGTAAGCAAAAAAGGAATGAGTATAGTGGAATATCTGGAAGACACAACGAATGTGTCCATGCAGTGTAAGAACCTCATTAAAAGCCTGGTAGCTTTCGTAAGTCAGAGAGAACCGGTAAAAACAAGACACAAAATGAATGATCTGATAAAAGGGGTAATAGATCTTTACGAGTATCAGGCAAACAAGAAGAAAATCGATATATTCTATGCCGGGAATCCTGCCGTTCCCACTATGCTAATTGACGCGAAACAAATTGAATTAGTAATAACAAACATAATTAACAATGCGTTCATGGCTATAGAAGAATTACACGGGATGTCCGCCACTCCGGAACTTCAAAGGGCGGGGACAATTACGATAGAAACCGGTTTTCTTGAAGAAAAAAAGGTGGTGGAAATTCTTATAAAAGATTCAGGGTCAGGTATTGAGAAAGACTTTCTCCCAAAGATATTTGATCCTTTTTTCAGCAAATTTAAAAATAAAAGCGGGCCAGGTACGGGACTGAGCCTGGCGAATAAAATAGTACAGATGCATAACGGTACAATTGAGGTGGAAAGCATAGTTGGGAAAGGAACTGCCTTTAGAATAACACTCCCGTTGGAAGATGAATAATGATATAGTCCAAATAAATCTATGTTTAGACATTTCAATCTTTTTAGTTAAGCAATGAATAACCCACCCCTCAATCCCCTCCCAAGAGGGGACTTATCAAATTCCCCTTTTGGGAGGGGTAGGTGGTGGGTAAAAATGAGTGCCGTTGGGCGTTTGTCTTTTAAAAACCTAACCTAATTTTCTAAAATCAGATTTGTTGTAACACTTTAGTTTTTTGAAAAATGTACTACCTATAAGCTCCGTAGGAGCGGCCTGTTTGTAGCAAAATAGGATATTATAACAGATCGTAGAGACAGGTTTGAAACCTGTCTCTGCAATTAGGAGCGACCTGTCTCTTGTAAATCCATATAAACAGGTCTACCTGAATACGGACAGGCCGCTCCTACGGAGCTATTTACCTTATTGAATTTTATTGCGCTACAAACAGACCGCCCCTAACAGGGCTACATGGTATTTTTTCTATCCTGGGAATTTTTCAAAAAACTAAAGTGTTACGATTTGTTTGACTTCAGGCGGGTTCAGGTTTGCAAACCTGAATCCTCCCCTGGAGATGCCTGCAAGACTATAATGGTATTTTGAGGAATCGGGTATATGCTTAAGAAATCAGAGGTTCATGTTTGTAAACAAAGTGTGAATCTTTTGAATGTTCAACATTACTGTTGCATTTATCACATCTTCGGTTATAGGTATCAATACTAATAAATTTTGCGTTGCAGAGAAGGCAGTGGCGAATCTTCGCGTTCTTATACATATTTTTGATTCTATGATATTTTCTGCTAAGCAGCTTATTTTCCCATTCTTCATTCATAATAATTAACGAGCGATTCGTTATACCTTCTTCGTCTTGCAATGATTCCCATATAAAGCCCCTGCCAGAGTCCTTTTTTCTGTTTATACAATAACTTATAGTTGCCTTGCTTACCCCTGTAAGTTTTGATGCCTCTGTGACAGAAGAAAATATATTCATTACCATGCCGCTTGTTAAATCAATTTGTTTTACTTTTTTTGTTTCCATAGGCTTATTCAGATTTAAAAGGTTTATGAGATTACCCTGTAAGTAGAGATACTTTTAAAAACACTACCGCTCTTAGCAAACAAAATCAGGCAATAAACGTAACAATTTGTAACTATTATTTTTCAAACAACCAAACGTGTACGAATGACAACTATACAATTAACAATTATTATGCCAAATGTTGTTTATGATGAATAAAAGGATATAGGTTGTTTTAATAGTTATATTTTACAGGGGAAATTTTTTTTTAAATTGGTGGGCAATGCCTGAAACTGTGTCTTTCGTCATAGTGTCTGCGCAAGAATTGCAAAAAAGGGAGGAAGTGTCTTAACATATTGCAACATAAAGAGTATTTTTCAAAATAAAGCGGGAAGATGAACAAAATGCGGCTTATTAACCGGTTTTTTAAGTGCAATAATTGCATGGGGGGGAAATATGGTATGAAGCAGGGGTCACGTCCGCATAAGCGCTAAGTTAATTACGGATTAATTTAACCGTGTAAGGTGAGGTCGGAGGTCAGAAGTCCGTGTTTTTAGTAAACTTCCGACCTCCGAATGAATTACGAATATCGAACAAGGAACTTCGAATTGTTAACCCAACTTCGACAAATTTACCCTGAAAAAGGCAAGAAATTGAGCGTATAATAGTCGTAACCTATTGGTATGGTTGAATGTTGCTTTCGGCGTTTAATGTAGTGCCTGAATATTATTGTTTATGCTTGCGGCGCCATTGCTTACATGGTAAAATACCGGTGTGTTTATCCGTGAAAAGATCAAAAAAGTGAATGGCGGGAAGAGCTACATACAACACCAACTCATCGAATCCATTCGCACCCCTTCAGGGCCAAGACAGCAAATAGTCTTAAACCTTGGGCAGCTTAGTCTGCCCGAGGAGAAGTGGAAGACCCTTGCCAATTGCATTGAAGGATTTTTAGCAAATCAAAAAACGTTGTTTCCTCAAGATCCTGAAATAGAGGCGAAAGCAAGGCATTATGCCAGCCAGATAAGACAGGAGCGGTTGGACAGGGCGCAAGAACGTATTACCGGCGGTGAATCAGCAGGGGAAGAACCTGCTCAATACGAGCACGTGAATATTAATTCCCTGATAACAAATGATGCAAAGACCGTAGGCGCCGAACACGTGGCCATAAGCCAAATGAATGAATACGGGTTTGATAAGATATTGCAAGGGCTTGATTTTACAGATGACCAGATTGCCTATTCCAAGATGCTCATTGTGGGGAGAATGGTTCATCCCGGCAGCGAGCGTGATACCGTGCGATGGCTTTCTGAAACAAGCGGGGCGGGAGAGCTGTTGGACTCCGGGGTTAAACTGTATGATAAAGCGCTGCATCGCGCGGCAGTCTTGCTTTGGGAGAATCATGCCGCCATAGAGCAAGAGTTGTCAAAGCGGGCGCGAGAGATATTTTCCCTTAAAGAGACGGTGATTTTATATGATTTAACAAATACCTATTTTGAGGGTAGCAAAAGAGGGAGTAAGGTGGCCCGGCGCTACAAATCAAAAGAGAGCCGTAATGATTGTCCGTTAATTACGCTATCCCTTACCGTTGATGAAGAGGGATTTCCCAAGCAGAGCAAGGTTTTTGAGGGCAATGTGTCGGAGCCTGGTACCCTAAAAGATATTTTGGATGGATTAAAAAAAGAAGACGGTATGTTTTCAAATGATAGAACGATTGTTATGGACGCGGGGATAGCAACGGAAGAGAACATTGCGCTTATCAGGAAGAACGGCTATAAATATGTGGTCGTCTCGCGCAAGAAATCTTTTGAAGATACTTTTTGGCCTGAAACGGACGAAGAGAAGATTATGTTATCAGACGGGAAAACAACGTTGGGCATGAAATTAGTCCGTACTGAAGAAGAGGCATTCCTTTTATGCCACAGCGAGGCAAAAGAGGCAAAAGAGACAAAAGAGAAGTCCATCCTTTCCCTGAAAGAACAAAGGTTTGAAGAGGCGCTCTCGGCAATAAAAGAAGGATTAGAGAAGCCAAAAAGACAGAAAAAAATATGATACGATCATAGAGAGGATAGGCCGGTTAAAAGAACGCTACAAGGTGGGCAATTTATATACGATCAAAGTGGAACAGACGGATGGCAAAGCGACCGATATCAAATTTAAGAAAAATGCTCAGGCGCAAGCAAAGGAAGAAGCCATAGGCACGTATGTATTACGGACAAACCGACTTGATCTTAGCGGGGAAGAGATATCAAAGCTCCATAGGTCGTTGAGTACTGTTGAGGAAAGTTTTAAAACAATGAAAGGCAACCTTGGTTTACGGCCAAACTTTCACCACACAGATACCCCAACCATTGCCCACGTGCATGTCACTGTATTGGCCTATCACATACTTGCCGGGATATTAAAAAAGCTAAGAACCGCAGGGGTTCATTATAATTGGAATACGATTCGTAATATCCTTGCCACCCATATAAGGGTAACAACGACCATGAACACAAAGGACGGCTGCGTTATTGACGTCAGAACCTGCACAGCGCCCACGGAAAAGCAGCACACGATTTACAATAAACTACAACCTAAATCCTGCAAACGATTTTCGCAATGCGAAAATCAGTATTTTCCACTACCAAGATTGGCAAAAAGCGATAACAGATATCCGTTTTTTAGCAATTGTGGTAGCGCTATTGTACTACTTTAAACAAAAAGACATGGGAAATTGTCGGAAACGTGCTCTCTGATGCAATGAAAATCAAGATAGGGATGTACTGTCTCCATCTGCGGTATACTTACCACTCTCAAAAGACTAAAAAAACGAAATACAACGTCGGTTTTCTACTGAAAAACTACATCCAGTGACATGCGTTCCCACTTTTCCCATTCCTCCTGATGGAGAAATTTCTCCGGCAATTTTAATGTCATCTGCCGGCTTCTCTCCACCAGTTTCCCTGCCACACGGATTAACCACAGTCTCATCGTCTTTACTTCCCACTTTTGTATCACTCCACCACTGAGCAATCCCATCCACTTCAAAAGATTATACGCTAACACCGCACACTGAAATAGCGCAGCATTGGCCAAAAATTCACCCGTACGTATGTGCCCCGCATTCATCTGTCCTTTACTCTCTTCTATCAAAGTCTCGCAGGTAGCCCTCTTTCCATAACAACGATGCGCTTCCATCGGACTTAACCGCTCCGTTGTAACGTAACAAAAATACTCATACACGGACACTTCTACTAATTTCTTTTCTCTTTTGACCAATTGCCGCACTGCCACAAAACGTCTCGCACGATCCCACCCTGCACATCGATACCAAAATTCAGCCTGTTCCCATCCTGGCTCCCCTTTCACCTCATTCCATTTCTGCCCTTCAAGCAATCCTTCCAGATTCTTCAGCTTTACCTTAATCAGATATCCCGCCAATATTGACTCAAGGTATTCAAGTAATTCTCCGGTAAAAAAACCGCTGTCTCCCCGAAATACCACCCTTACCCCCTTATTCATGTACGCCATACATTCCTTCATGAACTCTACTACTCCGTTACTCGTGTAGGCGCTTCCACAGCGGAACCAACTATGTAATACCTCCTTTGTTTCTGCAATAAATGCCATTAAGGGATGATACGCCTTCTGCCCCTTCTTGTGCGGATTATATCCTACCTCTGCACCCTCCTGTTTCCCATATACACCATCTACGGTAGAATCAACATCTATCCATACTTCGCAAAGAGCACTCCTGAGTTTATGGCCTGATCTCACCGCACGCTTCCATATCTTTCCCCTAAACCGGTGGATCACCCCCGTCAGTTCCACTATATCTCCCTGACTCGCCAGCTTCATAATACGTCCTATCGTAGTATCTACAGGTACCTCTTTCCACCCGGACATCTTCTTCAATACCTCATCTGTACACACCTTCATCACCTCTACCATCGATGTCGCCCCTGCTATCAACCCTATCACTACCATTTGTACCGCATCGACAAACTGATACCGGGCATTTGCTCCACGATCCTTATGGACCGCTTCATGGACTCTCTCCCGGAACATCAGCTTACCCATAAAATTCAATACCGGTAAAAGCCCTGCATGTACCGTTAAGCCTTTCCCGCTCATCTCTGCCTTGATTTTCGGTTGTCTTTTGCTGTATTTTTTTGCTATATTCTTCATCGAAATGGTGAATCTCCTTTCAGGTGTTTTTTGTTATCAATATACCGCCGAATACCTTGGAAATCCTACCATTTCAATCCTATTCCTGCAACAAGGCTTTGCCTTGTTTGCAGGATTTAGGTACAAATTAAACATACACCATTAGGCAGAAAAAATATAAAATCACCCATGAAAACTCAAAGATGTAGTGCCGAAAAATGAAGGACTAAAGTCGTATCACATTGGCAATAAAAGAGATACGATTTCTGCTTGTCGAAGTTGGGTTAAGTAGTGGCATATTACAGTTTGCCGATTGCCGACAGCCTTTTTTATTAATACACCTCAAGTGAGATAGAGGATATTTCAGGGAATCGTTCACGGATGGCCCTTTCCAGTTTATTGATTTCATTGCCGACGACCCTTACGGTTCTCTCTATGGTGTCAACAAGTATGGGCAAAGGTTCTTCTCCTTGCCGGATGAGTTCCGCATCGGCCTCGACTTGTTTTCTGTCAAACATGATTCCTCCATGAAATTCTATTTCTGCAGTAAGTTTTACCATGTTTGGGCCAAGGATTTGGGTTTTGAGGCTGATTACCTTTTCCACCGATGGGTATATCCCGATAAATTGCCGTATATCCTTCTCCTTTTTCTCACTTACTGCCATGCCAATGAGTAAACGTCCATTCACAAAAGCAAGTAATACCGCCATGATTCCAAGAAATATACCAATTATAATAGAGGCAACGGCGTCAGGCAGGTGACTCTGATATATATGAGACAGCCATAGTCCTGTAAGGGCAGTAACAACGCCAAGTACGGCAATGGAATCTTCGAGCAAGACAGCGGTGATAGTGGAGTCATCTCCGGACAAAACAATATTCCTCAGTGAACGTCTGTCCTGTTTCTTTTTCAATTTTTTATATGCAATAGTCAATACATATCCTTCAACAAAAAAGGACAGCGCAAGGATTGTAATGGACAACCAATATAATTCTGAGCGAAAAGCCTCATGAGGTTTGAAAAGCGAACTGATGCCGTGATAGGTGGTTACGCCAAATCCTACAAAAAATATACCTACTGCTGAAATTAAGTTCCATAGGTAGCGTGAAGAACCTTGTCCCCATGGAAATTCACGGCTCGGACCGCTACGGCTATGTTGTATGCCTACATAGAGCAATATCTGATTTGCCGTGTCGGCGAATGAGTGAATCGCCTCCGCCAGCATTGAAGGGCTTCTGCTAATGAGCCATCCCGAAAATTTGGCGATGGTAAGAAGTAAATTTCCACAGATAGCGGAAAGAACGACTACGACGGAATCATCCTTTACGTATTTCACGAACGGCACTCCCCTTGTTTTAAAAAAATAATTATTTCACCTCCAATAAAGTGTTTTATCGATCTCGTTCCCAAACTCCACAGACTGGGTTAAATGGACAATTTAATCCTATTTCGTAACAGGCATTTCCACCGGGAACGTAGGAATAAGAAAAAAAATTTATGGCTATTCATGTTATAAGCCTCCAGGATTTCCTACACAGACAATTTCCACCCCCTTAATCCCCCGCCAGCGGGGGACAGGCTTGCCATGTCTCTTGCAGCTTTCATGCCCTTGTGGGTTTGATCCTGATGCATTCCCGGTTTTTTGTGAATTTTGCCATGCTTTAATGAAACGTACATTAGTGCCAACCCTGTCAGGGTTGTTTTACCCCGACCACATAAACGGTTACAAAAAACCGGGAATGCTTCCGTTTGAACTTAAAGACGTACATTAAAATAGAAAAATATCCGTTCTTCATCATAAACAACCGATCTCATGGGCTTTATTTCAAGCCCGGCATTCATACGCCGTTTATTGTCCCATCCGAAAGCAAGTGACGGCTCTGCAAAATCAACACTGTCGCTGTCAATGCCTTGCTTCATTACCATTTCATAAAAAAACTCCGGAGCGCCGGTGTAGTGTTCTTTTCCCAGATAATGGCGCCAGCTTAGGGCCGCAGAATACTTTTTATATGCGTTTGGCGACCAGTACTCGCTTACGTGGTCATCCACATCAAAGCCAAATATTCCCACGGATAATTTTAAAATCCTCGGATATACAAAAAATTTATACCCAACAGACACGTCATACTCAAAGCCATCGTTCCAGTCATTATACCAGTACTGTTTCCCCTGCGCATATACGTCAACACGTTTATCAATATCCCACATAATCCGCCCGCCGGTATAGTAGCGTGCCCTGTGATTGCTTAATGTGATAAAATTCTCAAGGACATCCTCTCTCCCTGTAAACACGGTAGCATCAAACAATTCGGCTATTTGATAATGTATGCCTGTTTCAAATTGAACCGTTTCTTTATTGTTTTCCGTATAGGTGGACAATTCACCGTTTAAATATATCATAACGCCATTCCGGAAATCTTTGTTCCCCTTAAGCCAAAGATGATCTGCCGTAGATCCGGTATGGTCCAAAAAATTGAATGTGGTATGTCCAAGACCCAACGAAACGTCTGTTGCCTCCATTATCCGTGCCGGCTTGTAATTCGCATCTGTTCTGAACCGTGTTATTTCAAAATTCCCGAACGTATCGCCTGTTCCATCCTGATGGATGTACGTAATTTTTAATCCGGCTGATTGTTTTCTGCGCCATTTCTCTGAATCCGCTGCAAATAGCGCCCGGTTATGTCCCGGTTCATAAACAAGCAGTTTTCTGTACGTATCTTCCGATTTCCGGCTCAAATTGAGCTGCGAATATAATTGCCCCAGATCAAATACCAGCTCCGCATCTTCCGGGTGACGCTCCACTAATTTTTCATAATAAGAAACCGCCGTTCGCTTTCGCCTTAACCAGTTATTTTTCTTTGCCTGCCATTCCCAATAGAGTTCATGATTATCGGGAAAATCTTCGCAGAGTTTTTCATATGCCTCGTTTGCCTCTTCAAGCATCAGCGCCCAGCCGTAAACCCTCGCAATCTCATGACGCACCGCAAGGTCTCCCTGACGTATTTCTCCATATTTTTCATACCACTGCAATCCTTCTACAAACTGCTTCGTCCAGCTATACAATCGCGCCAGCCATTTCACCGTCCGGTAATCGTTTGGGTCAAGCTCATACAGCGCCAAATGCTGTTCTATTGCCGGTGCGTATTCACGATGCGAAGCAAGATGTTTTGCATATTCATAGCGAATGCCCGTATCCTCAGGATACTGTTCTATTGCTTTAAGGTACTGATTCTTTACAAATGCATAACACTTCCCCATTAACCCTTTTTCAAAATATCCCATTCTTGACAAAGTCAGGCGGAAGATGGAAACCTCCTCCTGACGTTCTGTAAGATAGCGCTTTATTTCATTATCAGCAAAAACTTCATCGCCATTCATTAATCGCTCAATAATAACCAATGTTTTCATTGTGACCGTAGCGGCGCTATCTTCAGGGAGCTGCGACAGCTTTGTATTAAAAAATAATACTTCATCCTTTTGCAATCGAATCATACTCTCGAAATAACGGGGGACGTCTTTCGGCGGCAAACGCAGCATTTGAATTTCATCAAATAATTCGGTTGCCTTTTTTATATTGCCATAGTCCAGCATACATTCCACCATCCCCATTTTATACCGCTCATTGTTCTCTTCTTCATAGAGTCCTGTATAAATGTCGAAAGATTGCTGGTAATTGCCCGCTTTATATTCCGCCCTTGCCAATTGCTGCAGGACGTCTTTGTTTTTATAGTTTGACAATTCACCGGCGATTCTCCATGCTTCAAGAATATGCATTGACAAAATCTTTGTCTGGTCATACAGCGTTTCATCACCGAGGAGCTGTGGTCGTACCATAGCGACGTCTTTTGAATACTCTGATAGTTGTTTGCCCAGTGCCAGTATCGATTCATCGCGATCAGTTAACTGTTTACTTGCATTTTTGAGCAAGACCCTGAGAATCGCCGCGCCGTAATCTTCCGGCAGCATAGTGGATAATAGTTCAATCTCTTTTTCCGCATCTTTGTACTGCCCGATTCTTATCCGGGAGAGAATAGAAAGGGTCAGTATTTTTGCCCTGTCAATTATGTCCTCTTCCGGCGGTTTTTCTAAATAGAGCGCCGCTTTTTCCAAAAGCTGTTCATCTTTTTCCAATCCGTAATAACTCTCTAATTCCACCGTTTCTGCCCGATTTCCTTCTTCTTTTGATACGTCAATTGTTTGCAGGATGGACAAAGACGCTTCATAATTTTTTAACAGGGCGAAGATTTCCGCCCTTGTGAGTTCAATATTTAGTTGCGCCTCCGGATCGGTTTGAAACTGTCCGATTACTTCAAACCCCTTTTCCGGCATTTCCGAGTAAAAATAGTTTAACGCCAACTGTTCCGCCAGGTGAATATCTTTCTTCCTGGTCGCCAATACTTTTTCCAGTAAATGTGTCGCTTCCTCCAGTTTCCCCAATGACATATATTTATCAACTATTGCTGACAAAGACTTGCTCCAGTCCTTTGCATTTGCATCCATTTCATCCCACACCGCCAGCGCTTTTTCAATATTCCCCAATGCAAGAAAGGCATCCACAAAAAAGGGGCGGTCATCATCCGTCATTTCAATCTTTTCGATACCTTGCGGTAAAATGTCCGACAATAATAACCAGTTTTTTGACCATGTTACCGTCTTCAGGTATCCCAGCCAGGCCTTGCCTTCTTCCGGAAACTGTTCTGTTAATTGCTGATATTTTTCTATTGCCTTCTCATAGTTTTTCGACCACGCCTCTATATCTGCACCGAGCAATAATAATTCGAGGGTATTTTTATCATTTGGCACTCCAGCCAGAATGGTCCTCATCTCGTCATAATTCTTTCTTTGCAGAAGAATATTTAGTTTCAACATCAGGAAATCAGCATTAAACGGGTCGGTGTACAGCACCTTATTGCACACTTCGAGGGCTTTGTCAAAATATTCTATTTTTGCCAGAACGCCTGCAATCTCTTTTAACTTAAATCTTTCTGCCACTAATTTATCAAAAATAGAGAGCGCCTCGTCTTTCCTGTCCTGTTCGATATAGCAATATGCAGTGCCAAGATATGCTTCGTTGGCGGTTTCAGTAAATGAAGCGGCAAATTGGAAAAATTCAATTGCCATGTCAAAATTGCCCGCGTGGTAACTTCTCCATGCCTTGCCAATATAATAGTCTCCTTCGTACGTCTGAAAGAATTCCTCAGATGCTTCATCGCTTTCGAGCAATTTCTCTTCCACATCAGAAAGATCCACCCTTCCCGTACCAACCTGCTTCTTCCTCATAATCTCCAAAGATTGTTCATCACCCTTCCTCTTTATTTCAAGCGAAGGAGATGCCTCCAGAATAACCTTTCTGTCCTTTAAGGAGACAATGCCCAAAGACGCCTTTGGGTAGCCGTTTTTTTTAATCGACTCCACATAGGGCAATAAATCATCCTGTCTGGTGGAGTACCCTGCGCAAATAACGTAGATATGATCCCGCTGTTCTAACCACACAGGAAAGGGTACCATGCGTGAAACACGCATGGTATGTTGTTTTGCATCTTCCACTTCTGCAAAACTCGCCGCTTCAACGGTAAATATGTCCGCCTGTTTTGCCATGACGTTGCCGTCTAAGAACCATTGCATAGCGACTAAATCGTGAGGTGCATTGTTAGCCAATAGGTACTTATTTATCCCGGTAAACAGCGCAGGTGTCTCGTTACACCCTTTTTCAAAAATATTTTCAGGGCGATGATAATTATCTGCCCAGTTGGTTTGTACAGAGGCAACGCCATTAAGGGCTAAAATAAGCAGAAAGAAACCGCAATACACTGCTAATAACCGTAAGGAATGCTTTATTCGTGGTGGCTGGAGTTTCCTCCCGTCGTACCTGATATGATGTTTTTTCATGCCTGCAATAATTATTTTCTTTTTTGTATAATCAAAGGCGTTTGGCTCGAAAATAAGACTACAAAAGATAGTTTAAGCACAGGTACCGCAATATGATATGGCTATAAAACCATTTTCATCGTTTCTGGGTGTTGCAAATGAAACATGATGACTGATGACTTATTTTGTCATTACAAGCGGAAGCGGATTAGAAATCCGAGGCTCTATCCATCATACCAAAACCACATGCTTGTCATTACAAGGGTATCAGCTTGTCATTGCGAGGGCTTTTTCCGAAGCAATCTCATAGACCGTCATAGAGATCCTTCCATCCTGCATTCATTCCATTAATTAATGCTATTTTTTTAGCCCTTGAGCCACCCTTAATTTGCTTCTCCCGTGATATGGCGTTTCTTACGTCACGAAATATCTCGTAGTATACTGATTGCTTCGGAAAAGACCCTCGCAATGACAAGTGGAGACCCTCGCAATGACAAGCCGATACCCTAGCAATGACAAGCTGATACCTTTTGGATGGCCCTATACATTTGAACCGGTACAGAAACAGAAATGCCAGATGTTTCCAACTCGAAAGTAAGACTACAAAAAATAGCTTAGGAATTGTCCATAAATAAATCATATAACTGTGGATTCTTCTTATCCGAATGCACTGGAAAATAGCGCACGGCAAATTACTTTGCAATCAAAACTTGTAGGAGTTATTTATGGGCAGGTACTTAAGTACAGATACTACAACACGATATGGTTATAAAACCATTTTCATCGTTTCTGGGTGTTGCAAATGAAACATGATGACTGGTTTTATAATAATAAACACACCTCTAAATCCCCTCTTGATAGATGGGACTTCTCATTTTTCCCTCTAAAAAGAGGGATGGCAGCGTAGCTGACCTATCTGCGTGTAACGCACAGGCAGGCGGGGTGTGTTTTAAGCGGCCGGGTTACCAGGAATTTCCCAAATCGGATTTCTTTGACTATACATGCGTTCACGCCAAAACATACAAATGCATCGCCGTTACTATTTGTTATTGCCGGTTTTTGAAAAGAGTTTTTCTTTCAAATCAAGTGCAATATCCGGGTATTTTTTGGCAACGTTATTTTTTTCTCCAGGGTCGTTTTTCAGGTCATACAGCTCATATGTATCCACATTATTGCCATTTTTGGCAATCAACTTCCATCTCTCCGTCCTTATGCAGCGCAATCTGATATTTCGCAATACTTCGGTGCTTTGATATCCGCCCATAATGGTTTCACAATAGACTATCGATGATTCCCCGCCTTGATCCTTTTCCATTAACGGCAACAGTGAACGTCCCTCTGATGCATTTGTGCTTGCAATACCAAGCATATCAAGAATTGTGGGCATAATATCAATCTGTTGCACGTTTGCGCCGATGCGTTTGTATGTTATTTTTTTCGGCCACAAAATGATGAGCGGTATTCGTATTATTTCATCGTACAGCTTTGCGTTTAACGAAGTCGATGCATGGCCAACAAACCCATGTTCAAACAACTCTTCCCCATGGTCGGAAGTGATGATAATTATTGTATTTTCGTACAATTCCCATTCCTTCAGTTTCGCGGCCAGTATCCCTATAGAATCGTCCAATGGCGGTAACTGGCTATCATACAAAGCAACCGCAAGGCTTTTCTCCTCATCGGTAAAAACAACGGCATCATGCTTGATAACCGACTTCGTTTTTATCAGTGAAACCCCTTCGGATTCGTGCTCAGGTTTCATACCATTAGCTTCAGCAATTTCCTTGCGATAAGAATCCGGGGGATTATAGGGCAAATGCAGTCCGTGATAATGATACCATATAAAAAACGGTTGATCTTTGTAGGCATGTAATAATTTCAACAAATCCCCGACTTCTTTTCCCTCGAATTGCCCTTTTTCCACCGCATCAAAACCCAGGTTCCGGTAATTGGGGATATCAACAAACCTTGGCAGCACGGGCACGGCATATCCGTTTTCCCTGAGAATTTCAGGCAATGTCACTACCTTTGTATCCAGCGAATCTCCCCGGGCTTCCACCTTATGGGTAAACGGATATAAGGAAGTGAATATCGAAATCATCCCGGGCGTAGTCCATGCCGACTGGCTAAATGCATTGATAAACAGCGCCCCTTCTTTTGCAAGGGAATCAATATTCGGAGTCAGGTTTTTAGAATATCCGTAACATCCAAGATGATCAGGCCGGCAGGCGTCAATGGTAAAAAGCAGAATATTAGGTCTATGTTCCATTGCATATGCTTTATTGCAACCGAAATATACTATTACAAATAATGTATAAACAAAACATATTTGTATAGTAGTTTTAATTGTATCATTTAACAAAGGGAACGGTCCGTCAAAATGGAAATCCAACATTGCCTCAGAGAATTAGAGAGAATTAGGGACACACCCCATATTACTTGCTTGATTTGGTGAGAAAATAAGGGATGTGTCCATGCATTTACCACATGGCACAGGCACATTCCCAATCTGGAGCATGGGAACGAGAGAATCTGCAGAATTAAGTATGGTGTCTCCAAAATTAGCCCAAATGGTTTGAGGTAGGGATTAAAAAGAATTGCCGCTAAGTAGTATAATTTTTTTCCGTTCACAAAACTTAAACAACTCAAGCTCGATGCAGTATACTCAACAAAAGCAAGCACCTGTGAAATCCATCGTTTCAATCTCTTCTTATCAGTCCCGAAGCTTTTGCCTCACGAGAGGGCTGGTTCTCAGACTCATTTCTCAAGGCTTTCGCTGGATCTAAAGGCGATCATCGTCCCGTAGATGCCCACGAGTCCGGAAAAATATGATTGTTGTATCGCCCACCAGATGGCCTGCGGAACGCCGTGGTTAGAAGAAAAATCATGAAAAACAACAGTTCCTCCATGTTTCAGAAACGGCATCCACGTCGTAATGTCTTTTCTTGTTGCATCTTCCGAATGGTCGCCGTCAATAAACAAAAGGTCTATTGAATGGAGTGGTTCCCGAAACGACTTTACAGCCTCCAGAGAATCGGCAGCAATCGATTCGACCTTCGATAATAGCTTAAAATGGGCAATATTTTTGTCAAATATTTCCTTCGTGTTGTTTATTTTCAACCGGGACATTCTCTCTTGATACCTCATTCTGGCTGCAGGGTCGCTTGCCTGCCCTTTGAAGTTGTCAATGGCATATAATTTTGCATCCTCACCTTTTAGCCCCGACGCCAGGAGACAGGACGACTCACCAATCCAACTGCCAATCTCAACAATTTTTGCATTTGCCTGGAGATAGTGCCACAGACGAAACAAGAAGGTGCGTTCGGGCAGTGAAGACAGTCCCAGTCCCTAGAAATATTCCGTTATCCGGTAAAAGTCATCCCAGGGATACCGGGGAAACGCTGTTTTTGTTTTAACAATATATTTATTAACTGTTTTTTTCCACTGGTGTTTCTTGATACCCAGCAATGATTTGAACCCCATAGTTTTCCCCTGTTATAAAATGCGCTACTACAAGTACGGGGCATTGTTACGCGCCAGTGCCGCATATTTTTTACTGCAAAACGCCAAGCCAGTCTTTTAGTAAAAATTGAATCCTTCCGATAAGCAGCGATAACCTCCCCATAACAGTGTATCCAAAAGATGCGCCGAAAGAAATCATAAGAAACCATATCCCTATTTTGGAGATTGTCCCAATCGAACCCTTATGTTCTACTGAAAAGATAAAATAAATAAGAACAGAAATAACCCCAAGCAGGATGAGTAATGTGTTAATGCTGGAGAATACGGTTTCTCCTCCGGAAAATACCGGGTGTAGGGAAGGTTTTATTTGTTCAAGGATGAAGGCGGAAATCACCCTTGGGATACTTACGCCCGCACCGAGTCCAACCACAAATGCAAATGTCCAACGGCTTAACCATGATAATCGCCTTGAAAATCTCAGGAGCATAAAGACTCCCAGCATAGATGGAATGATTAATGAATACTGCGGAGCCTTTTCCGCTGCGGCAGAAAACAACGGCACAATAAGCGGGTCATATAAATCGGGTTTTAAAAAATTATACCACGTTATGATTATGGTATAACCCAATGAGACGCCAACATAAAGATTTTCGGTAATCTTAAACGCAGGATTGTCCCGATAAAGGAAGCTGTATATTGCCAGGGTTATCCCCGCCCCTAAAATAATACCAAATCCATCTGAAGAGAAAGGCAGCTTTCCCGATGTCATTAATACAATATTTACAATGATAAACAGGATAATAGAGCCTACAAGGATATAATAATTAGAATCTTTACGCATGCCGTGCCTTTCCGGAGGCAAAATAAATAACATTTCCAAATATGACAAATAAAATGATTATTACGTGCACAACACTTTGCGGCCTCATTCCGCTCACCGCGTTTGCCTCTTTTCCTACCAACGCTTCATATTCTGCCGCACCTTTTAACCCCCCGAGCAATCCTACCAACTGCTTTGACTGGAGAAAAGGATACATATCAGGTCCCATTACGGCCGTACAGCCGGCGCCGAGTTCAAATTTATATTTTTCCTTTCCGTAAACAATCCAAAGTTCTATTGTTGTGCCGGCAGCAAGGTCAAACAATAATTCAATATCCCTCAACGACTCAACTTCCTGCAATATCGGTAAAGTAGAAGTATCATTCCCATAATAGTCCTTTGGAAAGGCGGAATATAAATTCTCTCCCATATTTATAATAAGTGATGCAGAACCGGGTTTAAAGCCGAGAAATACATAATCTTTACCGTTTACTTTCTGATACTGCTCCGCTACGGATACAATTGCCCGCTCTGCCAGACCCGGAGACCCAGGATAATGTGTCATCCCTATAACCTTTAAATTCCTTTGAAAACAGTGATGGAGAAAGGCAATTGCCATTGGTTGCAGTTCTTCCTTTGAAGAAGGGTCATAATCAAATGATATAAGAACATGCGACCCTTCAGGAAGGGATTCCACCTTGTTGTATACTCCCTGAACCGGTATTGAGGCGGGTATTGGCAGTTCAAATCGTAAAATAAGAGAGACAATGACTGCAACCGTAATAATTGCAAAAATGATACGGCGGTCGATATGCAATAATCTTTCCACTAATCCCCTCCGCCAAGATAAGACCGCTCGATGCCAAAAATTATCTTTATTGAAGTAGCAATAGCCCCAAAGCTTACCCCCAGCAGAATACCTCTTTTTGCGGCAAGGTTTGGAACTGCCATGATCCAATCGGCGACTGCCGGTATGTAATGAGAAATATAATTTCCGATGGGAACACGCCCCAGCATAACAACAATTGCTGCAATGAGCAGCACAGCAGACTCTCTTGTACGCGCACGAAAGGTTCTGTATGCAGCAGAAGCAATAAAAAATGCCAGAATGGAAAAAATTGTCGCCCCGGCAGGCACCTGCACATAATAGTATATCCAATCCAGCATCGTCCCATCCTGTTTATTATGCCAGAAAAATTTTCCTCCATTCAGGAGTCCGAATGTAATAGTAATTGCTGCCCCAAAAAAGACAAAGACACTGTATCCCCACCCTTCGACTTTTCTCCTGATCCTTGCCCAATGCAGATGGAATAAGCTGTATGCGCCAATAAACACGGCAAAACCGGCGATAATCCTGTCCCATCGTGTTACAACTTCAAGCAGATTTTGCGAGAGTTTGTGGGGGACGTAATATTGTATTGCCATAAGTACGCCCATAACAAAGGCAATGATAAGTGGAATTGTTCGTTTTAAAAGATTCATAAATAATTGCCTGCTAAAACAAAAGCCGTTCTAAAAAATTACGTTTATTTGTAACAAATAGGTTCTATTGCCTGGTATTTTTATTACTAACAGCCATTGCCCTTTTGCTGATTTCCTCTATTGATGATTCTTCATCCATGCCTTGACGCCATTTTGTATAATCAAATAGTTTTCTTTGAATAAGAGAAATAAAACGATCCGCTTCAACATCACCAAGAGATTCTGTAAGTGCCTTTATTCCCTTTATCCGTATTTCAGTGTCGGTAATCATAATAAAACATCCTTTATAAAACCCAGACTGGCATAGCCAAAACCAAACAAGCACGAGATAAAAAATACAAAATACAAAGCACGAAGCACGAAATACGAAACAAATTCCAAAATACAAAATCCCAATGAAAAAAAACGTAAACAAAAATGCTCGTTCCCAAGCTCCGGCTTGGGAACGCAATGGTATTGGAAGCTCTCGCTTCCATTTAGCAAGAATTATTCGGCTCAAAATAGGACTCCAAATATCTTGATAACATACTGAAAAGTACAAGCTGACATGGGCCCATTATCTTTTCCATTCGAAGCTGGAGCTTCTCAAAACAATCCCGTTTCCAAGCCGGAGCTTGGGAACGAGCGTTTTTTTTCATAGAACGAAAGTGTTACAATACTTTAGTTCTATGAAACCGTAGGGGCGAAGCATTTGCGAGAACGTGCATACATGCGTTTATGCTCAAACATGCAAATGCTTCATCTCTACACACTATGCGGCAAACACTGCTATTATTGGAATTTTTCAAAAAACCAAAATATTATGAAATTTGTAGCACTTTAGTTTTTTGAAAAATGTATTACATATAAGCTCCGTAGGAGCAGCCTGTTTGTAGCAAAATAGAATATTATAAAAGATCGTAGAGACAGGTTTTGAAACCTGTCTCTGCAATTAGGAGCGACCTGTCTCTTGTAAATCCATATTAAACAGGTCTGCCTGAATACGGACAGGCCGCTCCTACGGAGCTATTTACCTTATTGAATTTTATTGCGCTACAAACAGACCGCCCCTGACGGGGCTACATGGTATTTTTTCTATAACGGGAATTTTTCAAAAGACTAAAGTGTTACTAAAATTTATATAATTGTTTTTGATCAAGCAATCCTGATCAAAAAGCCTCAAACAAATGCGTAATAAACGTAAGCCCGAAACTGGCAAGCGCAGTACCTATGAGTAATATAATAATGAGAAGCCCTTTCCCTACATCCTGCGCCCTGAGCGTACCCATAAGCATTGGTTCCCTTGATAAATAAGCGCTTGCAGCGTAAAGTTCTTCTCCTATCAATGTATAGTCACACGTAGTGATAAAAAACGGCAACTGCGTATATGCGTCAGTGCCGGCAATTTGTATTGCCCCTGTGGATGCGCCTGTTTCGGCTAAAAGCAAAGCCTCTGCGTAGAAGTATCCCATAAAAAAATTGGCTGCAGGCCTTTCGCGCGTCATGATACCGCTCACTGCTGCCACATAAGGAAATTGTTCAGCGGCAACGAGGAATACGTTATCCTGATTGTAAGCATCAGGCCTTCCTGCTTCAAGATAAGATTCCTTTACCACTTCCTGACTAACGGACATGACGATCGGGTCACTATTCACCACTTTGAGGGTAGCATCGTAGTCAGCAATTTTGCGGGCAATCCTGCCCAGAATATTGGTGGACGCAATCGTTGATATTGTACCCATTGGCGTCAAGCCATGCACAAAAAGCACCGGTTTACCCATTTCCGTGGCGCGTCCCAGGGCTTCATCAACCGCATCAAGCCCTCCTATCTTCCTCAAAAACATGTCGGGATTCCGTCTGGCATGCAGGATGAAATAGAGGACAATGGCGGAAAAAACAATCATAATAGCAAAATTATTGATCTTTTTCATGTCCAGCCAGTTTCCGCGTGGCGTGGCGAAAGCAATGCTTTCTGAAAAAACCTTTTCCTCCCCTGAAATTACAGCAAGTTTAAAATAAAAATGCTGCCTTTTTCCCAAGGTCTCCTCGTTAAAAACCTTTCGCGGATTTATCTGCACATAGTGATAATTCCCGTTGTCTTCCTTGTAGCCATAAATTTCAGGTACACCTTTTCGATAACAAGTATTTGATTGAATATGCAACGCTTCCCTTTCAAAGGAACCATTTTTTTCTTTATCCGCATAAATTACATAAAAAACATCTGCACAGTCGCTGGGAGAAGCTTCCCATGTGAGTGACACCGTCTCTCCGGCGTCGTTTGGTGTGTCAAAGGCTGAAAACTCTTTTGGAGGAATGAGAAATGAAGGCAACTCCGCATACAGTTCTATAGCGGAAAAAAATGTTGTCAGGCAAATAACTATAAAAACGGAGAGAATATTTTTAATGGTATCTTTCAAGACAGGAAAAGACATACGATAAATGATAGAAAAAAAGAGGCAATCCCGTAGGTTATCAACTGTAATTGTTGTTCCGGCAGAAGAGTGACACTGAAAATTCCCTGCTTTGCCGGGCATTACAAGCTAAGCTGGCATAACCAGAACCAAACAATCACGAAATACGAAACAAATTCAAATGACAAAAAAACCAACGCTACAAACTTTACGGAAACCTCATCTAATCAATGTCTTACGATTATGCATTTTGAAAAACTAGCATTAAAAACAAGAAGTTGATGGATACTAGTACAGATTCCACGCTAGTTTTGTGACTAGCAAGCCACAGCGGTTTCATTATAATTTATGGTAGTTAAAATACAATAGGAAAAAACAAACAGGCATTTGGCAACTTATACACACAGATTCCTTTCGAATTTCAAATCATTTTGTCATTAGAATTTGTTTCGTGTTTTACAATTATCGGAGTTCATAATTAAATATTTTGCCAAAAAAACAAAAAAATATTGATAATGTAACATTACTTTGTTAAAAACCACTGAAACCGTTCATAAAGTGATATATTTTGTATGCCTTTGCGTTCGGCATCCTACTTATTGTATGGTATTAATCAAGGATTTTTCAAAGCATAAATCCTTTTAAATAGAGGGAATTAAGGTTGTTTTGCATATTATTTTAACAAAGTAATGATGTAATAAAATTGTTTTTGGCATGCCGGCAAAAAAACAATTGGCCATCGAACAGTATCGCGGGTTCATTTAAAAATAAAAACAATAGATCAAGGCTATCGCTATTGCCCCAATCCCAAGCTGCAAAGGCGCCCCTATCATCAGATAATCCCTGAATCTGTAACCACCAGGACTATATACCATCAAATTTGTCTGATAACTAATGGGAGTTGCAAAGCTGGCAGAGGCGGCGATCATGATGGCGATGGCAAATCCGCGCTGGTCTACATTGATAGCGGAAGCGGCAGAAACAGCTATCGGAAACAACATTGCAGCCGCCGCATTATTCGTAATGACTAATGTATAAATGCTTGTGAAAAAATAAATGCTTGCCAATACCCCAAGCACGCCAAAATGATCTCCAATCCTGACGATTATATGCGCCAAAACATCCGCAAGGCCGGATTGTTTTACGGCATTTGCAATTCCCAGGGACATTGCAATGATTATAAGCACCCGCCAATCAATCGTCCTTCTGGCTTCACCGGCATTTGCCGTTCTGGTTAAAACCAGAATAATAACCCCTAAACCTGCGGCAGACAAGAGGGGAAGAATATTTGCCACTGTCAAAATAATCATCATAAAAAATACGCCCAAAGAAACATATCCCCTCCACTGAGGTTTAGAAGGCAATGTCTCTGCAACCGCAATGAGATAAAAATCCTTTGAATGGTACCACCTTTTATAAAAATTCTTTCCTGCCAGCAGCAACAGGGTATCACCCGGACGCAAACCAATATCGCCAATTTTTTTTGCAATACGTTCCCCATGCCGGTGTATTGCAATAATAACCGCCTCATACTTAGAACGAAAATCGCTATCACGAACCGTTTTCCCTACTAAGGGAGAACCTCGGGAAACAACGCACTCAAATGTCCTTATTTCCGCTGAATCATATTGTTTGAGATTAAAGTGTGAATCCTTCGTCAACTGCAATCCTGGAATCTTCTGCAATTCCAAAATAGTCTTTGGAATCCCGGTAAAAAACAATCTGTCGTCTAATAGTATTTTTTCATCCGGTTTTGCAGGAGCGATTCTCCGCCCATTTCTCTCAATTTGAAAAAGGAAGAGTCCCTTCAACCTTCTCAGTCCGGCGTTTTCTATGGTCTTTCCTATGTTTTCATATTCCTGTGTAACTTTCAGTTCTATGACAAATTCCCTGGTGTGTTCACCTAATTCAATCAATGGCTCTTTTCTGTTAGGAAGCAAGCGATGGCCTAAAAAACTCATAAATAAAATACCTAAAATGGTGACAGGTATGCCTATCTTTGAAATCTCAAAAAATCCCAATCCTTCCATGCCATAATCAATCATTAACCCATGAATTATCAGATTTGTACTTGTGCCGATAAGCGTACACATCCCACCCAATATCGCGCCATAAGAAAGCGGAATCAGGTATTTAGAGGGAGCGTAATGATGTTTTTCCGTCCACGCACGTATCGTTGGGATAAACATCGCCACAACAGGGGTATTATTTATAAATGCAGAGATGATTGATACGGGGAATAAAAGTCTTAATAATGTATGACTAATACGGGTATTTTCTTTTCCCAATATAATTGGGCTAATTTGCTTTAACATACCGGTGTTGCTTAATGCGCCTGCAATGACAAACAAAAGGGCAATGGTGAGCATGCCGACGTTTGAAAATCCCGCGAACGCCTCCTCTAATGTGATTATTTTTCCCATAAGCAAAAGCAGTAATATAGAAAAAAACAATACTTCCAGCTCTATGATATCAAAGATAAGCAGAATGCTCATGATGATAAGCAATGATAATGTATACCACATTTTAAAATCTAGTGTCATTTATTCGCCTTTATGCACAAAAGTCCTTTTTTGTAAAATTAAGAAAGTATATCTTACAGGTTCGCAAATCACGAAATGTAGAGCGAAGAGTCTCTTTGCTCTACAACAGCAACTTTTAAGAAATCACAATTGGTGAACCAGTAAGGTATAGCATGACAAAGGTTCCGACTTTATCACATACAATTTTGGATTGCAAGCCCCATATAATCAATTAAAAACACATGCCTTTCAAAAACTTACAAGAAAAAGATGTTTTTATTGGCGGGAACTATGGATTTCCCCTTGCTGTCACAATTATTTTATAATGTAACAACACCATATTTTAAGCTTGACTTGATGTAGAAAAGTATCTAGCATAACTATCGTGTTTAATAAAAATCTTTTTTTACACTGAATTCATGCCATGTTTCTTCAACATAGTCTGCAAAATAAAAAATTTATCAATACCTCAGTTCTGACGTTCCTTATTCCTTATCTTTTACTGACGCTTACCGTAGGCGGCTTTCATAATAGTAGTTTTGGGGTAAGCGAGTGTGACCATACCCAAGCTCATGTTGTAGAAGAAACAACAGACGCACAAATTAAACATCAGGAAGATGCCGGGCAGCACAACCCTGAAACATGCCAAATATGCCAATGGTTAAAAACATCCTCCCTAACGTGCCAATTTCTTACGTTCGAAACATTTGCCGGCATCACCTCTATCATTTCCGCCCCAACACATTCTGTTCTCACTTCAACCACCATTCATAAACTCACAATACGTCCTCCACCCAATATCCCTGTATTTCTTTTATCATAAAGACAGGCATTTGCGGGTAAAAACCTGAAAAAATATACCACTGATATACGTACAAAAGGCGTTCACTGCCTTCGCGTTTCTGATGGTTTATCCTCCGCAAAATAATATGTATATGCAGCAGCGCTGCCTCATAACGAGGCATATTTTTCGCAAACTGCCTGTCTGGATATTTCCACATACGCTCAAAAAAACGCAATCAAATTATACGTTACTGAGTAATAAACCCGGAATACAGGAGAGGATTGTTATGAAATACATGCCATTTTTAATTTTTTTCTTTGTGTTTTTCGCAGTGAATTGTGTGTCCATGGTATTTTCTGAAGATTTTTCAAAATTTGGAAATCAATCGTCTTCGGAACACATAGCTGAAAAATTAAATCTTGCCGAAGATGGTGTTCATATGAAAAAAGAGGATTTCGATGCGATGATGAATCAATTTCAGGATATGAAGATGCTTATTGAAGAAATGAAACGGGATTACAACAGCCGTTTAGATAAAATGCAGGAAAAAATTGCTACTTTAGAAAAAGAAAAGGCGCAATTAACTGAAAAAGAATCGCTGCCTGCGGAAGTTGACGCAAAGCTTGCCGGCCTTGAAGGCGTTTACGTAAAAAAAGAAGAATTTGAAGACGTTGTAAAACAACTTCAGGATAAAGAAAAACAGCTTAAAGACATGGAATTAAAATATGATGCTATTGAGAAAGAGGAACTGGATTACACGGCTACTGCGCAACTTACTCCTGATCAGGCTCCGGGAAAATGGTCTACGGCACAACCGATTAATTTGTGGAGCATGGGAAAGAGTTATATGAATATTTCATTTGATGGTCTATTTGCCGCAGCAGGCTCGACTGCTAAAGATTTGGAAAACCTTAACATGGGCGGACACGATGCTAATCAGCGTGGGTTTACGGTTCAAAATTTAGAAACTACATTTGATGGGGCAGTAGATCCGTACTTTAAGGGACAAGCAAACATTGTATTTCAGATCGACAATGATGGTGAATCATTTCTTGAGGTGGAAGAGGCTTTCTTGACATCCATGTCGCTTCCGCTTAACCTGCAGGCAAAAGCAGGCACCTTCTTTACCGAATTTGGGAGGCTGAATCCATTCCATCCCCACGCATGGGACTTTGCAGACCAACCATTAGTCAATGGCAGATTTCTGGGACCTGATGGGATGAGAGGGCCAGGGGCAAGACTTTCATGGCTGGCGCCCACAAGCAACTATACGGAATTATTTTTTACAGTGCAGAACAGTCAGGGAGAAACGGCACACAGTTTCAGGAATGAAGAAGCACTGTTTGGGCGTGAGGCAGTTGAAACCCGCGTACGCGGCATGGAAGACATGCTGTATACGCCACGTATTACAACTTCTTTCGAAGTAACGGATGAAACGACTGTTTTATTAGGCGCCTCGGCGACATTTGGCCCAAATTCTACAGGAAGGGATAAAGATACAATCATTTACGGTCTTGATATGTTCTGGAAGTGGAAATCTAAATATGCCGCTGGGGGATTCCCCTTTGTAACGTGGCAAACGGAGATTATGGGCAGACGTTTCGAGGCGGGTGAAGATGTAAATGCAGGAATGTCTAATGAAATAATGAATAACTGGGGCGCCTATTCTCAGGTATGCTGGGGATTTAAAAGAAGATGGGTTGTCGGACTTCGCGGTGATTATGTGGATGGAGAAAAAGAAGCATCAGACCCATTAGGTTTTGAGCGCGGGCGACTCTCCCCCAATCTCACATTTTACCCATCCGAATTTTCAAAGATAAGGCTTCAATATAACTATGATAATATACTGGGAAATGACAGTACCGAACATTCCGTAATTCTCCAGTTTGAATTTCTGTTAGGGTCGCATGGAGCGCATAAATTCTAAATTACTAAACAAGAAAAACGTATCTTCCCACAGGCGGGTTGCAACCTGAACCCCCACGTTAAAGATGTTTTTTAGCATTTTATTGAAAAATCAACGATAAAAAGAGGTAAATCTATGAAAGCAAAAATTCTACCCTATCTGTGGTTATGGTTATTATTTCTCGTGTCTCTGCAAACATTTTCTTACGCAGATAAAATAAAGATTGTAACGTCAACCGCTGACCTGGAATCTTTGGCGAAAGAAATCGGCGGGGACTATGTTACAACAACAAGCATTGCAAAACCCACGGAAGATCCGCATTTTGTTGATGCGAAGCCAAGCTTTATCGTAAAGCTGAACAAAGCGGATTTATTCATTGAAGTGGGGATGGAATTAGAGATTGGCTGGCTGCGGAATCTCATAATAGGGGCAAGAAATAAAAATATACTTCCGGGACATTCCGGATATATCCTTGCCTCAAAAGGAATCAATCCTCTGGAAATACCGGATCCTTTGATGTCCGACCGTTCGATGGGGGATGTTCATTCTATGGGGAATCCTCATTTTACCCTCGATCCTTTAAACGGAATGACGATTGCAAGACAAATAAGTGAACGATTATGCGATATTGACCCGGCAAATTGTTCGTATTACGAAGGCAATTATAATGCGTTTATTGAAAAACTGAAAATAAAACTGGCTGAATGGGAAAAAAAATTAGCGCCTTTTAAGGGGACAAAAGTAATCACTTATCATAAAACATATCCTTACTTTGCAAAACGTTTCAATCTTGATGTGGTGGGGACACTTGAGCCTAAACCTGGCATTCCTCCTTCTCCCACACATATTAATGAACTTATTCCCATGATGAAAAGAGAGGGAGTGAAACTTATTATTGTTGAACCATTTCGGGAACGCAGGATGTCTGAATTTGTAGCGGATAAAACAGGAGCAACCATTATCGCACTGCCAATTATGCCGGGTGGGCAAAAAGAAACAGAGGACTATCTCTCTCTTTTTGATTATAATGTTGATAAAATTGTATCATCGTTGAAAAAGTAATAATAAATGATCTTTCTTCGGTTAGTTAGTACCTTATGCAGTAATTTCTTTGCACACTTCCATTCGTAAGTGCGTACTTTTTGGCAAAATATTTAATGTTGAAATCCGATAATTGTGAAATCCGAAGCAAATTCTAATGACAAAATGATTTGAAATTATAAACAAGTGCACCTTTCGTATCTCGCGTTTCATATCGTTGCCTGCCTGTGCGTGGTCGCACGCAGATAAGTATGTTTTGGATTTGTTTCGTATTTCGTATTTTTTATTTCTTGCTTGTTTGGTTCTGGCTATGCCAGCTTAGGGACATGCGTATGGTTTTTATGAAAAACGGTAATCGTCTTCTTTATAACAGCATCATGCGTGTTCAATGTAAACGTTACCGGTATATTTACCTGTTTTTCCCTGCAATTGCCTGTTTGTTTGTTTATCTCATACTGCCGGTACACAGACCAACTATTGCCGAAGAACATCTTAAAGCAGGCTTGGCCGGTATAAACAGACAAATTGAACACTACAAAGTACGTGAATGGAAATATATTGTCATTCATCATAGCGCCACAAAGTCAGGAAATGCCGCTGAATTTGATAAATATCACAGAGAAACAAGACATTGGAAAAATGGGTTAGGATATCATTTTGTGGTGGGTAATGGAAATGGCTCCGGAAAAGGCGAGATTGAAATTGGGAACAGATGGGTAAAACAACTAAGCGGGGCGCACGTTGGAATAAATAAATATAACCGTTATGGTATAGGGATATGTATGGTCGGAAATTTTAACGAATCATATCCTTCAAGGGCGCAAATGGCGTCACTTGTTGTTTTGGTACAATATCTGCAAAAGCAATACAATATCCCTGCGGAAAATATTCTTATGCATAAAGACTGTAAAACCACAGAATGTCCCGGAGATAAGTTTCCTTTTGATTATGTATTTGCGCAGACTTTGTGATAACGAAGTAATATGCCCGGTTATTTATAAGCCGGAAAATATTATTAGTGAACTAACATCAGATTGATAAAATGGTAAATATGGATGAGAATAGTTGTATTAATCTGGCAAATGTGTCCATTGGGTATCGCGGGACGCCGATACTGGAGGGCATAAATTTTTCCATAAACAGAGGGGATGCTATTGTTTTATTTGGACAAAATGGTTCCGGCAAGACAACGCTTTTCAAGACCATCCTCCGCATTATTCCGCCTTTACATGGTAATATTATTTACCAGAACAATACACCGCAAAGGTTTGGTTATGTACCGCAAAGCCAGTCCCTGGACGAAATCTATCCGTTTACGGCACTAGATATAGTATTGATGGGTACATTTGGGCAAATAAAACCCTTTTCATTCACTCCTGCAAAAAGTCGTATTTTAGCAAAACAATGTTTAATGGATGTTGGAATGCTGGAATCTAAAAGAAAATTGTTTTCGGAATTGTCCGGCGGTCAAAAACAAAGGGTGCTCATTGCCCGCGCACTGGCAACAAATCCGAATATATTACTACTGGATGAACCTGTCGCAGGAATTGACGTCGATGCAGTGAAAATGATTATGGAACTTATCACAATGTTGCATGAGAAACATCATCTTACTGTCATGATGATAACGCATGAATCTTTCAGTATACCGGCATGGGTAAACAAAAAAATCCACATCAAAAATAATGCGGCGGTGGTAGAAAATGCAAAATGAGAAGAAGAAACATTTTTAAAGAAATTACTTTTTATACACAAAATGTATGGAATACCTTTTTGAAATACTCAACCCGAACTTTCTCCTGAGAAATTCTTTCTATGTAGGACTGGTGATAGGCTTTGTTTGTCCACAGGTAGGGATTTTCTTTGTATTGCGTCGCATGATATTGATGGGCATTGCGCTTCCCCAGGTATCAAATGCAGGGATTACCTTTGCATTCTTTATGCATACTTTGGGATGGCATTTTTTTCCTCATGTTGAATCTGAAAAGGCTATGGCACTTACAGGTTCCATTTTTTTTACCATCCTTGCCATCTTTCTATTAGCCATTTTAGAAAGGAAAGGGAAGGGTTTTACAGAAAATCGCATTGGATTTACGTATGCCGTTGCAGGGGCTGCATCTGTTTTATTTGTTTCATGGAATCCACACGGACATTCGGAGTTAATTTCTTTGCTAAAGGGAGAAATTGTTGCAATTCCGGATGCATATCTATGGGCAACATTCGCAATTTATGGAATTATTTTTATTTTTCTCACCGGATATCACCGTAACTTTATGTTAATTTCATTCGATAGCGATATGGCAGTTGTCATGGGGAAAAAAGTTATTTTATGGGACATTTTGCTTTTTTTAATCATCGGTATCGTTATATCTTTTGGTGTTATGGCGGTAGGCCCAATGGTTATTTTTGGGTTTTTGCTATTGCCCGCAATAACCGCAAGGATGATTACCCGCGGAATTTTCCCCTTTTGTATTGTTTCCTCAATCATTGGTGTTTTTGCCGCCTTTACCGGTTTTTATATTTCCTATTGTTTTGATTTGCCCATTGGCCCTATAGATGTGGCATTATTAGGCGCAATATTTTTTATCGCCTATATAATAAAAAAATGTATTCCCGGAAAATAACGTCCGCTTAAATTTATGTTTAAGAATTTCAATATTTTTATAGAGACGCATTGCATGCGTCTGGAAACTGCTATGCGTAAAGAAAATGTTGACACAACAAAGAGACGCATGCAATGCGTCTCTACATTAACAGCAACAACAGTCATCTGCGGCGGTTTTTTCCCAAGCCAACTTAAGCCCAGGGAAGGCACTTTCGTTTTTCCAGTAAACCCACTATTGTAAAACGCATATAGCCGACAAATGGTGTTTTTTTATAACTTTTCAATAAGTTGAGAAGTTACACTTTTTGTTCCATTTCCCCATAAATTAGCTAACCCATTTTTTATTACGAACTGCATGCAATGGAAGCCAGCAAGGCAGAGCCTTTGTAAAGAATATCTTCATCAATCAGAAATTGAGGACTGTGCAACGGCTGGTTTGCTCCCTTCTCCCTGTTCCCCGAACCAAGAAAAACAAAAGCGCCGTTTGTTTTTTCCAAATAGTAAGAAAAATCCTCTCCTCCGAGTATCGGATCTATATTTTTTACCGCATCATCACCAAACAATTCTTTAATTCTTCCGCGCACAAAATCGACCTGTTCCTCATGGTTATACAAAACAGGATACCCCCCAAGATATTCAAATTCATAGGAAGCATTATTGTACGAAGTAATACCTTTAATGGTATCTTCTAAAAGTGATGGTAGTGCATTCCTCACGTTATCATCAAGGGTTCTTGCCGTGCCAAGAATTTTTACACGACCCGGAATAACATTAAATGCCGTACCTCCTGAAATCTGACATAAGGAAATAACACACGGGGATAAGGGGTTTAATTTTCTTGATACAATGGTCTGTATCGCTAATATTATTTCTGCAGCGATAACAATGGGGTCTACACACAAATGCGGGGTTGCCGAATGCCCGCCTTTACCATGAATCGTTATAATAATACGGTCTGTTGACGCCATTGTAGCGCCTGAACGTAATCCAAAAACTGAAGAGGGGAGGGTAGGATCAATATGCAGCCCGTAAATTTCATCCACGCCGTGTAAAGCGCCTTGTTCGATTAAATAAATTGCCCCCCCTGGCGGCTGTTCCTCACCGGGTTGAAAGAGAAACCTTACATGTCGTTTTAATAGGTCTTTCAAAGATACGATAATCCTTGCCGCCCCTAATAGCATTGCCATGTTGGCATCGTGCCCACAGGCATGAAAAATTCCTTCATGCGAAGACTTATAGTCCAGATCATTTTCTTCTTCAATGGGAAGGGCATCCATATCCGCACGAAAGGCTACTGTTCGTGTGGCGTTATCAACTGGTAAATAAGCGACAATGCCTGTTTTTCCAATACCTGTTTGTACATTGAACCCCAATTGTCTCAATTCCGCGGCAATGACTTCAGAAGTGCGGACTTCGTTAAAACTCAATTCAGGGTACTTGTGAAAATCCCTTCTCATCTTTACGATATAACCCTGTGCATCCCTGGCATGCGAAAGAATGCTTCGGATAATTTCCTTGCTCGGCATAATTAATATCCATCTTTGTAAAAATTATTATAGTCAAACAAATCGTAACATTTTAGTTTTAAGCTTTGCGCAGCAATTCATAGCCTCTCTTATTTGCAAATCCAAGTTTAAAGAGCCTGTCTGCTAGGGCATCTTTTGTCAATTTCTTATTTGCTGTTATGTTCATCTTTGCTGATAACTCAATTAGGATGTCCTTTTTATATTTTGTTAGTTCCTCAAGGATTTTTTCCGTGGGAATACCTTCTAAATGCTGTTGTAAAGCGTTAATATCAATGGGACTGCTTTTGGTTTTCCTGGATTTGGCCTTCCTGGGAAAGATCATTTCGGCAAGGAGGGGGTTTTCTTTCAGTGTGTCAAAAAATGATACCAATGAATGGATGGAGTTGGACACATGGAGAGATTCCGATTTATCGGGAAAACGCCCAATGCTTTCCCGCAATACCTCAAGTTCTTGTATTATCTCCTGGATGATTTGCAATATTCTTTGCCATTCATCCTTGTCCGGGAGTAAGGACAGACATTCTTTTACCTTTGTTAAAGTATCTGCCAGATCGGTTTTCTTTGTCTTCTTTGCCATGTTAATCGCCGCTCACTTTCTCCAGAAATTCCTTTGTAACCCCTTTATATTGTGATGCCACTCGCCTTGCATTTTCCTCATCCATTAAAAACACAGGAACCGCCAGCGCAGAGGATTCGGTATAGCCGGTACCCCATGAAACATAGTTTTCAAAACATAATGAGCCATAAGTTGTACGCAAGTCGTTTATTTTATCCTTATGGGTGCTTACAATACCCTGTCCGGCGGTACGTACCATGGTGAATACGACCCCTTTATGCTTTATATCATGTGATTCCGTGTTCGTCAAAAGACATTTACGGTTCAGTGTAGTATGTAATTCCCCGATTTTCTGGAGGAGCATATTTATCCCTATGGTTGACATATGGTCCGGTATTGTTGCAATGATATAGAAATCGCTTGCGGCAAGTGCATTTTGAGTTGCCAGATAGAGGTTTGGGGGGCAATCAATGAGGATATAATCATAGTTGTTTTTTATCCTGTGAAGGGCATTTTCCAGTACATGGCGCTGTTCTATATAAAAAAGTGCATCTCGTATATCACCAGAAGTATCTATGCGAAACAAGTCTTTTAAACCCTTGATTGTTCGCCTGAAGATTTGAAGTTGTTCCTGATAAAAACCAGACTCTATCTTCCGCCATGTTTTTGAGGCCAATTCAATATCGATTCCCAGTAAATCAATATCAGAGGGAATCAGGTCAAGATTTCTCACCACATCCTTTTCGATTTTGCCCTTTGCAGATAATTCAACAGGTGATTTCCATATAATATGTTCAGTTTGACAGATATCAAAACTATCCTTCAGATACGATTCAAAGAGTTTTGCGATGGTTCCTTTATTGTTTTTAAATACCTCCCATCTTTCAGGCGTAGCACATAAAAAGGTCAGGTTGGTTTGAGGATCTACATCGATAAGCAACACTTTTTTGTTGTGGTACATTGCAAGGGCGCATCCGATATGGTAGGTGGTGGTAGTTTTGCCTACGCCGCCTTTGTAATTAATAAAAGAGATAACTTTTCCCATAACAAACCCTCATGTATGTTGTTTAAGATGTCTATAAACGTAATAATGGCAACGACGGTGTATTGTCTGTCAATATTTCAAATGGACGATTCATAAGTTCCCTCTATACGTCATCATAATACCATCTTGTAGCCGTTGCCAACAATATTTTCCCTCTTTTTGAGAATAGAAGGACACTTCCCTTATTTCAAAAATTAATATGGGAAGTGTCCGTACGTAGTAACATTTGTTTATTCATACGGGTAAAAGTCCCGTCCTGGGAATTATCTGTTCATCCCGGCAGTTCAAGGGAGCGTGGTCTGAGCAATCAGGGGTCGTAAGTTCCCAATAGTTAAAACGGATGCATTCCCGGTTTTTTGTAAAAAAGCAAGTAGGGGGGAATAGTAACTCAAACTTCCAGCTTGAGCTAAAAATATCACAAGCAGGATACTTGTAATACAGTACCAGTCTGCCGACAGTCTGGTGTAAAGAGTTACAAAAAATCGGTAGTGCACCTATAGAGGCTGATCTTTTGTCTTACTACAAGGTTGTGGAAGAGATAGATTATGCCTTATAGCAAGACCTTTAAGAATAGATATAGAGGTGTTTTCGTTTACATGATTTTGTATTGATTTGTTCCTGTAAAGTGCTATTATACTTAGCCAGCTACCCTTGAAAAATGATTTTCCTGTCTATTTCCTGTAATCTCTATACAAGCCAAGAGCAAGTTTTGGTGTCATTAATTATGAGGATAAAAATAACCTTCACGGCAGATAAATCCGGCATCATCGACTTCAACTATCAACACCAGATACAGGCCATCATCTATAGTTTCCTGTCCATGTCAAACCCTGACTATGCCCAATGGCTTCATCAGCAGGGCTTCGCCTATAAAAAAGACAAGCGGTTTAAGCTCTTTGTCTTTTCAGGTATATCATTCTACTGTCCTATCAAAATCATCCGTTCAAACCGCTTAAACGGTTTAAACGGTTTAAACCGTTTTCTCGGCTTGAACGGCTTAAACGGTTTCTCCTTTAAATCCTCTCATCTTTCCCCCTTCACCCTTTCCTTTCAGATTGCATCACCCGTAGATAAATTCATTCAACACTTGATAGAGGGTATATTCGGAGAAGGCCAGGAGGTGCGGCTTGGCAAACAAACATTCAGCGTATGTCGGGTAGAAACCCTGACGGATCCGTTGGAGACAACAACGGGTTCAAACAGCGGAAACAGTTCAAACGGCTTAAACGGCTTAAACCGCTTAAACCGTTTAAACCGCTTAAACGGCTTAAACGGCTTAAACGGTTTAAACGGTTTAAACAGCTTAAACAGCTTAAACAGCTTAAACAGCTTAAACGGTTTATCATTAAAACCCTTAGAATCTCCCCTCTTCATTAAAAAACCCATGCCTCCGGGTCAGCAGGATATTTATTTGTTCCCGGGTGATAACGGATACGAAGAACTCTTGAATCAAAACCTTATGCATAAGTACGAGACCCTCTTTGGTAAACCGTATCAGGGAGAAACTCTGAAATTTTGTTTTCTTGAAACAAAAGGGAAGTCTGTGAAACAGTTTACCGTCTTCAAGAAGGGATTGGACGGCAGTGTGAATCCCATCCATATAAAAGGGACATTACAGCCCTTTACCGTAACCGGCCCAAAAGAATTAATCAGGATCGGTCTGGAATGCGGCTTTGGGCAAAATAATAGCATGGGGTGTGGGTATGTGGAAGTGGTTCAAACTGTGGAAACCATTCAAACAGCTTGAACCACTCAAACTGTTTAATCAGATTGAACGGTCTAAGCGGTTTAAGCGGTTTAAACTGCTTAAACTGCTTAATCCATTTTTAACCGGCTTAATTTTCTAAAAGGAGGCAGACATGTACTTCGAAGACCTTGAAGTTTGGAAGTCAGCAAGAGAACTAACAAACAAGATTTACGGGATTACAAAAGACGGTACCTTCTCAAAAGACTACGGCCTCAGAGACCAGATCCGGCGTGCATCTGTCTCCATCATGTCTAACATAGCCGAAGGCTATGAAAGGGGCGGCAACCAGGAATTCATACAGTTTTTATCAATTGCTAAAGGTTCTTGTGGTGAGGTACGATGCCAGTTGTATTTAGCAGGAGATCAGAACTATATTGACCAGAATGAATTAAAACCCCTCATTGAACAATGCAAGCGTATCTCAATAATGATTAACAACTTCATGAATCACCTGAAAGGCAGCAGGTACAAAGGATCCAAGTACAAGATGCCGAAGAGAAAGAGTGTGAAAGAGACACTGGATGAAATCATGAATAAAATGAATACAAAAAAGGATTCAGCAGTTTAATTCGCTTAATCAGTTTAAACCGTTCAAACGGCTTAAACCGCTTTTTCAGCTTGAACGGCTTGAACGGTTTACTCGGCTTGAACGGTTTCCTCGGTTTAAACAGTTTGAACTGCTTTTTCTGCTTGAACGGCTTAATCGGCTTGAACTGCTTAAACGGTTTTATCTGTTTGAACGTTTATTTTTATTGGAGATAATCGTTCCATTATTCAATTGGACAGGAAATCCGTGGGTGGATGGCGCAAAAAAAGAGTTGACAAGAAAGAGGGCGGTTTGACAAAATATACCCTTTTGTGTAATTTAAATTATGTTTTTGTCAATGGAATGTTTACATAAAAGGTAACTTATGAGACGTGTTTATACCCAAGGGATATCAGTAGAAGAAAAAAATTTGTTTAATTTCCTTTCTGAAAAAGGAAACATTATTTTCTCAACAAAAGAAATAAAAGCCTTTAGGTTATTTAAGAATTGCACAACTCTGTTAATGAACCTTAAACGAAAGGGATTGATTACTCAGGTAGAGCGTGGAAAGTATATCCTTTCCAATAGGGATGTAGATTCGTTCTTAATCGGGACAAGACTAATAGAACCATCGGCGATAGCATATTCTTCAGCGTTGAATTATTATGGGCTAACAGAACAAATTTCTAACATTGTTCATATTCAAACGAGCAAGAGAAAGCAGAATAAGGAAATACTCAATGTTCGGTACCAATTCATAACTATAAGCCCGCATAAATTTTTTGGAATTAGAAAAGAATGGGTTGGTCGGGATTTTTATTTTATCACTGATATGGAAAAGACCATTGTTGATTGTTTCGATTTACCAGAATATGCTGGGGGTTTTACAGAGGCTGTCAAAGGTCTCTTTATATCGCACGAAAGATTAGATAAGGGAAAATTATGGCACCATGCGTTAAAAATGGAGAACAATACACTTATCAAGCGGTTAGGCTATTTATCAGAAATATTAGAATTAAAAGGGTTCGAAGATTTTCGGGCAAATGCTGCGCAGGTTCTATTGCCTAAGTATACGTTACTCGACCCTCTGTCTTCGGCTGAGGGTAAACATCTGAAAAAGTGGCGATTGATCGTTAATCATACAGAATCAGAGATATATGCTATGGCAAGGACTGCTTTATAATGATTCCTTTTAGGGAGTTAAGTAAAAAATCAGTAGAATGGGGAGTTCCTATAGAAACAGTAGATAAAGACTGGGTGCTTGGGCACTATCTTAATGGGCTATACAATCGCAGTCTTTTTAAAGAGTGCTTTCGTTTTAAAGGTGGAACTTGCCTGCGCAAGCTTTATTTCAAACATTTCCGATTTTCTGAAGACCTTGATTTTTCTGGCCTAATAGAGGTTGAGCGAGAAAAAATAAAAAAAGAACTTGAGATAATACATGACATAATTTACCAAAATGCAGGAATTTTATTTGGGCCTATTCAGATTAAAAATATGCAATCTAATGATCGGTTAATGGGATATGAATTCAAAATCCCTTTTTGGGGAGCTAAACATAGGGACAAGATAGTTCCTCCTGAAAGATGGAGGACATCTATTAAGATCGATATTTCACTAAGAGAACCAATATTGTCCCCTCCAGTTTCAAAGAATATTTTCCATTTATACTCTGATTCAAAAGATATCACGGCAAAAATTCAAAGTTATAGTATCGAAGAGATATATGCGGAAAAGCTTCGTACCATTTTGCAGCGGGGATGGCCCCGCGATTATTACGACCTGTGGTATTTGTCCATTTTTTGTTCAGAGAGTTTAAGATTTAAGGAAATTGCATTACTTTTTGAAAAGAAATGCAAACTCAAAGAAATTGAATTCAAGAGAATTGATTCTTTTTTTCATGGGGTGGAACAAGTAAAAGAAAATTGGAAACCATCTTTAGGTAGCCATTTGAGAGAGTTACCAGATAGTGACCGGGTTTTAGATGAATTAAAAAACACTTTGGGAAAGATTTTTTCTTGAGAATACTTTTCGATCAATTAATGAGCAATAAAGGACTTGCCCCCTATCCTTATCAGGAAGAAGTTGCACAACGTCTTCTTGATGGCAGAAATATTTTTCTCCGCGCTCCTACTGGCAGCGGGAAAACATGGGCTGCTATTTTGCCGTATCTTTGGGCAAAAAAACAAGGCACGACGTTTGTTGATAGATTAATTTATGTCTTGCCGCTTCGAACATTAGCTACTACCCTTTACGCTGAAACGGTAGCGTGTTGCAAAAGTGGTTTCAGGGTAGTGTGTGATCCAAATGCCCGTAGGGGTGAAAAAGGCGAACTTGTAATCACAATACAAACCGGTGAACAAAAGGACGATCCCTTTTTTGAAGGCGATGTAATATTTACAACCGTTGACCAGTGCCTTTCCTCTTACCTTAATTGTCCTGTCTCTCTTCCGCAGAGAGTTGGGAATATCAATGCCGGAGCATTGCTTGGGAGTTTGATTGTATTTGATGAATTCCACCTTTTGGAGTCCGATAAAGCAATGAGAACGGCCGTAGAAATGCTGGACAGGCTTAAACCATTTTCCCAGTTTGTCATCATGACGGCTACACTTACGACGAAGAGTCTGGATTTATTAAAAGAGATACTGGGAGGACAGTTTGTCAGTCTAACTCCTGATGAAGTAATGAGTTTGCCATCTCACAAAGAAAAAAAACGTGCGTACCGCTGGATAAACAGACCACTCACGATTAACGATATCCTTGATCATCATAATGGTAACCGTTCTATCATTATCCTCAACTCCGTTACGAGGGCGCAGAATATTTACGAAGAAATGGCGAAACGCCTGGAAGGTAGCAACACCACTGTTTTCTTGCTTCATAGCAGGTTTTACTCAGAAGATCGAAAAAAGGTAGAAGATAAACTCAAGGGTTGGTTTGGAAAAGAAGCCACTAAAACGAATGTAATCCTGGTAACCACGCAGGTTGTTGAGGCAGGTATAGATATTTCTGCGGACAACCTGCATACAGAAATTGCCCCTCTGAACAGCATTATACAGCGTGCCGGGCGTTGTGCAAGATATGAAGGTGTGCGTGGCATTGGAACTGTCTGGATTTATGAATTACTAACAAATGAAAAAGGCCTGCCTGATTTTGGTCCCTATCGAGAGAACGACCATAAGGCCTTGATTTCAGGTACCAGAGAGGTTCTGGAACGGCTGCCGTCGGATGGCGCAATCCTTGATTTTAACTCAGAGCTTGAAAGACTTGATAAGGTGCATTCGAACATTGAGGAAAGGCATCTGGAATCCTACCGGCAAAATCAATACTCTTTAAAAACCAAGATTCACGAGGCTATGGACGGACGCAACGAAGTTGCCGTCAGAGAATTGGTGCGGGACGTGGCTTCCATAAATGTGGTTATCTGTAACGACCCTTCAGTTTTGAGATTTGATAAAAACAAATGGCCGAGGATGCTGTCAGTTCCCCGTTCGAGCCTTTATAAGCTTTCTCCGTTTTTTGAAGAATGCCGTGACTTTGGGGAAACGGTTGCGTGGTATCCTATTGAAAATGCCAATATTATAGACGAAACCGAGACATCCTTCGGATGGGAACGAATTACTTCAAAAGACCAGATCAGAAACGCTTCATGGCTTGTCGTTATAAATCCGGAGTTTGCTTCTTATTCCCCTGACGTTGGCTTGAAAATCGGTGTAAAGGGGTGTCACGAAGAGATCAGATACTTCGATAGGCCGCTTATTCCCCGGTACAAAATCAGTTATGAAACTTACCGGGAGCATGTTCAAAGAGTAGTTGCAGCGTGCCGGGCAATGAAGCCTTTTTATAGCTATGCAGCAACACGACTGGCCGAACGATATAAAATGTCAGCCAACCAATTGGAAACACTGGCTGATGTCTGTTGCGCCCTACACGATGTGGGAAAGCTCTCCATGAAGTGGCAGGAGGCTGTAAGAAAGTGGCAGCAGCACAAGAACCCTCAGATGTTGACTGGCGAGCCCCTTGCTCATTCAGATTACGCGCCAGACATGGATTTTGAAAATAAGAAAAAGTTTCCTAAACAGCCGCCTCATGCTTCTGAAGGCGCATATTCAGTGGCAGGGTGGTTGAGAGATAATTTTGGTGTTAATGCAGTTGTAACCTGGACAGCTATAGCAAGACATCATGGGGCATTTACGGCATCGCTGGAAGACTTTAGGCTTATTAACGACACAAAGAAATGGGTCAGTGAAACATTGCCATCCTCTATTGAGGGCATTGCATTGACTGACAACCCCGATAAACTAACCCAACGTAGTTTTCAAGACGATCTTTTAATTTTTAGTGGTCCAAACAGCGAAGATACCGGGTTGTGGCCTCTTTATGTATTTCTCGTAAGAAGGCTCAGGCTGGCAGACCAAAGAAGCCAGAAAGGAGGAGAGGGATGAAGGTTGTGGAAATTCCAAAAGGAACGGGGACTTATGCCGATTCCTTAAGAGCCATAGGCACCGCAGGCCTACTTGAAGAAGTAGCCGGGGTTGGAACAATTATCCAAGATAGGGGAACTCATTTTAAAATTGAGTATTCATCGGATGTGCCTGATGTACAATGGAGACCACCGTCTCCCGGGTTTTACTACATTTGGCGAAAAAGCAAGGAAAAGGAAAAACCACAGGGTACTATGGTGCTGGATTATGAGGAGGAACAAGGCCGGGTAAAAGCAAAGGAAAAGGGTAGTAAAAAGAAAAAAGAAGCATTAAACAAAGCACTTGAAGAGCAAGGCTTATCTCCAGTTGAAAGCGTTAATCGCGAATACGGTCCTTCGGCAATCCTTGAGTCAATGCGAAAAGGCTGGAGTTCCGATAAAGACGTCTATCTATGGGTGATTCAAAATCCTGAAAAAGTCCTTAAATGGGTTCAATCTGAACTAGTATGGCTTGAACGCCTCAATCGGTTGGATCGCCTTGAACAGGTTGAAATACCTAAAGTAAGCAACAGCCAGTTTTTTAATCCTTCATCAGGAAAAGGTTTGCATGCAACCAAGACCATTTACAAATCACCTAGCGCTATCAATAGTGAAGTCGTAGAACCTTTCGCCGAGTGGATGAAATTTAGAGGGGCTTCTGCTGCAATGCTCCCTTACCGTAATGGCGACGATTTTAAACTCTTTGTCATTGAGCCTGCCGAAATAGGGCCGAAGGCGCTGTCTATGCTCAGGGGAAAACTTCTCGATCTGAGGCTGTGGGGTGGAATAAGGCTTGACATAGAGGCCACATTGCGTCTGGCTGAAGAACTGATAATACATTCGGATGTTGTACAAGATACTATGGGAAAGATCAGTTTGCGCGGACGTAGACCTGCTGAGGTTATAAGAGGATTGCGGCAAGCATATTTCAAAAGCATGGGAACAGCGGCAGCCTTGATGAATGATGCATTTTTGCCTATTCCAAACTGGTTTCGCATTGAAAATAAAGATGATGCAATTGCGTTTATCGAAATAATTAGGGAGCATATCGGAGACTATGCTCAGAAAAAACCTGGATGTCTTGGCTCTCTGAATGAAACCCATTCCGGCGATGTTCCCATTCTCCAGCAATACAGAAAATGGCTTACAACTGGTAGCGTGTCAGACCTGCTTGATTTTTTGGCGAAATTTGCAGTCCATACTATGGAAAAACGAGGTAAAAAAGAAGGGGTAAAAGAATTTTCTACTGAAAATCTAACGATACTTTTTGAAAGGGGATATGGAATGAAAGAGATTGTAGAAAATACGGGATTCTTAAGTGTTGCCTGGGCTATTAGAAATGCTACTATAACAGCCCTGTGGTTACAGCAACAAAACAACAAGAAATGGGATGTACGTTTCGGTCTAGCCCAAAAATGGAAGCAAAAAATTAAAGGTGGGGCAAAAGAATTCGTCCCGGTGTTGGCCGAGTTTGTTCAGGATTATAACTGGGAAGTTACAAACAGGCTTGAAGGTAAATATCATACCGTTTCAAAAGAAGACCTTGATCAGGTAATATCTCTTATTGAAAATAACGGGAAAGACCAGAGTGAACTAGTCGGTATGCTTCTTTTGGCCTATGGCTACGCAAGAGCGCCAAAGATTGAAACCGATAATCCAACGATAACAAACAAGGAGGGTAAATAATTATGAAACTGCACTCTTTAAGTATTTCAGGCATTGTAACGATGAACATGCACGCCCTTAACAATGAAGGCAGCGAAGGAAACACCATGATGACGCGGATGGTTGAAATTGTGGATGCAACAGGCAAGAATCATACGGTCAATGCCGTTTCCGGTGACATGTTCAAGCATATTCAGGCAGAACATTTGTTTATGGAGGCAAAATCAAATAACCTTCCCTTATGCAAGGGCTGCGATATTTTCAACGCAAATAGAATTAAATTTGATGCAGAGTACGAGAAAGATGTCATGTCTTTAAATGAATATACGGAAGCTGAAAGACAGAATAAAAAGGATCCTTTTATCTTAGATAAAATACTCTTTAAATGTATCATTGATGATTGCGAAGGGATAATGCTTACAGGATGGGCCGGGACAAAATCACTTTCCCGCAAATCAGCCATTGAGTTTGGCTGGGTTGTGGGATGTCCTGATAATACACGGACAGAATCATACTTCCACGCCAAATATGTGCCTGAAGGACGTGGAAAAGGCTCCGGTGCAGGAGAAAATCTTGGGCAGAATATCTTTCACCGTCCCGCATCTTCCGGTCAATACGCAGTAGTAGTGAATGTAGACCTTTATAAGGTTGGCCGGAATGATATCACGCTTGCTTATGTGGATGGTATTGATAGGCAGGCCAGGATAAAAGCCCTTTTGAAGAGTGTGCTCAATACCTTTATCAAACCAACCGGCGCGCACCGCAATACGCAACACCCGCATATCCTTGATTTCACTGGCATTATAGCC
>NZ_JAOSKF010000007.1:0-94619 GCF_027493735.1 Candidatus Kuenenia sp. | reverse complement strand
ATACCCCGCAGTCGCTACTCCGCCACTTATCGCTACCGCAGCTCCAAGCATCACCGCTCCTATCATTCCCTTTCGTATCATCTTATTCATTTTCCTCCTAATCACCACATAAAAATGATCATAAAATCTATTACTGAATTATCTTTCAACATGTGGGCATGTACCGGACTTCTCGCATACGATTTCAAGTTCAACGCCGCCACAAGCTTCACATTCTCCACCTGTTTGCAACTGTGCAGGGTGTAAGCCTTCCTTCACCTTAAAATTTTTGCCGGGTTCTTCATATTCTGTACCACATTTAGGGCATTTAAATGTTACTCTTGACCATACCTTAGTGCTGGTAATATCATCCATACATATTTCGCAAATGCCAGGATGCGGTATGCATTTGCCATATGCTTCACAGGCAGTGTTTATACAGCTATAAGCAATTTTCTGACATCCCCATGCTGAAGGAAGACTAGTATGTTTTTTATCACCAGCGTCTTTGTGTGCCTTGAAATCCCATATGTAACCAATCTCAGAACATTCATCAAACTCTCGGACCTCTTTGCAATCCTTACAGTAGTAAACCTCCATAATCTGCCTCTTACCACAAGGCTTGTCCCACAAAGCATAACTAGAATGTACTACGGCAAATAACATACTAAAAATACCCAGCAAAACTATAATACCTTTCTTCATTTCACTTTCACCCCCTCTCCTTAATTTTATAAAAAACTACTGATTTAAAATTTGCACGACAAAAGAACTAAGCACAATTCATACCAACAACTGAACAATTTGTACATTGTCCATAATATATGAAGAAACAATTACTTGTACACACAGACACTTTGATGCTCTTAACACAAGTCATTTTTAACGGCAGTTATCAGCCATTTTACATAGCTTATTATTGCAAATTTGACATACTTTGATGTTAAATGCGCAATGTCTTGCTAATTTGATATTCCATATTTCTGCAACCGATAGCGGAATGTCCCTCGTGTTAATCCCAAAAGTTTTGCGGCTTTTGTGATGTTGTTTTTGCTTCTTTCTAATGCTTTCGCAACTAATTGTTTTTCCAGATCGTCAAGCGACAGGCCATTAGGTGGTATGTCAAAATTAACGGAATTATTTTGTGAAATGTTTTCATTTAATTCCGGAGGGGTGTAACCATGCACAATAGAAGTAGGAAGATGCTCTGTTCTTATAACGCCGTTTTTACACAAAATTACTGCGCGTTCAATAATGTTTTGCAATTCTCTTATGTTACCTTCCCATTTGTGCTTTATTAATATCTTTTCAACTTCAGAACTTAATACAATCGGAGTCTTGCCCATTTTTGCTGAAAAATGATTAACAAAATGTTTGCTCAGCGGGATAATATCCCCACTTCTCTCCCTTAAAGCGGGCAGCATTATTGGAAAGACGCTGATGCGGTAATAGAGATCATCCCGAAACTTTCCCTCTTTTACCATCTGTACAAGGTCTCTATTTGTTGCACATATAATCCGGACATCAACCTTTATCGTATCCGTACCACCAAGCCGTTCCAGCTCTTTCGATTCAATTATTCTAAGAACTTTTGCCTGTACTGCCGCAGACATCTCGGAAATTTCATCCAAAAAAAAAGTCCCGCCAGCGGCTAACTCAAATCGTCCCTTCTTAGTCTTTTCAGCTCCTGTAAATGCCCCTTTTTCGTAGCCAAACAATTCACTTTCTAGTAAATTCTCAGGAATTGCAGCACAATTAAGCGCCACAAAGGGACCACACTTTCTATCGCTGTTGTAATGTATCGCTCTTGACACCAGCTCTTTACCTGTACCACTTTCACCAGTGACCAGAACGGTGGAGTCGGTTCTTGTAACTTCGCCTACCAGCCGCAATGTTTCAACAACACTTGGAGAGTTGCCGATAATATTCCCAAAGTTATATTGCAACTCTAACGCCTTGCGTAGGTTTTTATTTTCAATAGTCAATGAGCTTACTTTTAAAGCTCTTTTTACCGCCAATTCTAAAATATCGTTATCGAAAGGCGCAACCAGATAATCAAAGACGCCTTCCTTCATAATGTCAATGGCAAAACCAACAGAACCATAAGCGGTCAACACGATGATTGGGATATCCGCTACCTTATTTTTCACCGCCCTGATAAAATCGATACTATTACTGCCAGGAACCTTTAGGTCTGTAATTAAAAGGTGAAACCTCTCTTTATCTAAATAGCGGAGGACATCCTCAAAGCTGTTTCCCGCAACAACTTTAACATCTTTCATCTCCTCGAATATCATCGTTAGCACGCGTCGCATGCGTTCTTCATCATCAGCTATTAATACCCTGTAAGTCATTATTCCACCTTGAAATATATCAAGCATTTAATTGATTCGGACTTAACAGTATAGCATCCGCCTGCTACAAAATTTTTATCTACTATAGCGCCCAAACAACAAGCGCAGAGACCATCAGACTCACCAATATTAACCCAGTGATCAAAAGTGGTACAGCAATCAGCCTTGATAAAAATTTTGCGAAAAGAGATGGAGGCGCTACCTTAAAACTATCCAACTGTCTTTGATTTTTTAGCCTTTCATATTCACCAAGGCGCTCATGTTTAAACTCAGCCTCCGTTATTCTCCCTGTAAATATCGATTCATCTACTGGCATTTTTTCAGGCAGTAAGTGCGTGTGAATGAAATGAATTGTGAAAATAAAAACAGCCGCCAGTATTGCTTCATATCGATGGATAATCAACGCAATACCGGGGATATCGAAGATGCTGGCAACCGAAACGGGAATAATTTTTGTAAACTGAACAGGAAACCAAAGAATTAAGCCGGTAGCGGCCATAACAATAGTTCCCCACATCAAAGAGAGATATTCAAACTTTTCCCAATAAATCCATCTATCAAAATTCGGCCTTTTGCCAATACCAATAAACCATTTGATGTCTGCTATTACATCAAAAAGATCTCTTGGTTGCAAAAGCATTGAATTAGGTCCCCAAAAAAAACCTTTCTTCTTTTTAATAGATACATTGAAAAACAGCCACGCGAAATGTAAAAAACCAGCAAAGAAAGTGATTAAGGCGCTGACCCTGTGAATATATCCTGCCGTAGGATATCCGCCAAACAACTCGTACAACCACCTCCCCCAATCATAACCGCTAAAGGCGAGTGGTAAGCCAGTCAAGACTAGCCCAAAAAAACTAATAATCGTTAAAAAATGACAGAATCTATGAAACAGCGTAAATCTTAAATAATTAGTGTTGCTCTTCATCGGAATGCCCCTTTCTCCTAAACTCGTCACGAACTGTAGCAAACCAGCCTAACAATGAATGGAGCCCAAACTTGGTAAATGTTAAAGCTAGAATACCAATATACGCCACAAACACAATACATAGGATTGTTTGGGGATTTTTAACTACTTTCTTCAACGCTTCAGGATCTTTGCGATAATTTTTTGCTGCAGCAAGCAAGGTCTTGTAATAATTTAAATTTTTTATCTGAGGATGTTCAACATGTTTCACGAAGCTTGCATTTGCATTTGCGTGACAACTACCGCATGTTTTAATTATGTTGTCTTGTCCAACCATAGACTCAGGTTCTGACGAGTTGAGAATAGTGTGTTTTCCATGACAATCAAAGCATACAGGCACATCCGTTGCGGTATGTCCAAGCGCAGTAACCTGACCATGTGCGTTATTCCTATAGCTGGCAAGATGCTCTTCATGACAAGAACCACATGTATCTATTGTCAACTTTCTGTGTAGCGGGTCAGTTTCCCTAAGAACATTCATCGGGGCTTTTTCTCCGTATATAGAAAAATGATAAGTAACCCCTCCATGACAATGCTTGCACGTAGGTACGTCCTTATCATTCTCCTTCATCAACTTAACATGCTTACTTTCATAATATTCCGCAGCAGGGTCGTCATGACAAAATGTTATACAGTCAACAGGCGTAAGATTAGGTTTGTGCCCATTTTCCGCAATGTCATCATCTTCGGCCTCTTCCAATGAAGCATGGCAATCTGTACAGGAAAAGTCTGTTCCACCATGTGCCGTTTTATCAAAAACCTCCCTATCAATCATCAAAGAAACAACTTCAATTTCACCCGTAACCGGGTCAATCCTAGCCTTCTCGGTCTTTTCTATTTTTTCCGGATCTGCATGACAACCATAACATGTTTCGTTCTCGGCCGCAATCAGTACTGCGGCCCGAGAACATAATCCTATTACAGAAACAAGAGCAATAAAGAAAAAACACCCCGGTCTAATAAATCGTAGTAATTGTTTTAATTTCATAATCTTTCTCTTCCTGTCCCTTTCCCACACTGGGGGTACCCATCGGGATATAATAACTCAAGTAACAACTCAAAACCCATCAATGTTTTTTCTTATAGGGCAAATAAAGCATATCGTCTTTAGGCAAGATGTCCGCCCATTTCTTCTTATCTGCATCAGAGAGCTTCTTAATTACAAGGTCAATATCATCTTCGTCGCGGTGGTCATCCTTCTTAAAATATTCTTTATAATCCATCACTTTATCTGTTTTAGGACACTTGTTCTTAGCATCAGCGCTCTCCCAGTGGCATTGCAGACATTGTTCTTTCACCGTAGCAGGTCCATTTATGCCCGCAACAATCAAGCCGGCGTCATATTGTGCTTTTCTTGCAAGAAGAGGGTCTTTCTTTAACAATTCTTTAAAGGCGTCCTTTCCCTTTCCCTGATAGTTTTTCTTCACCTTTTCATATTCTTCTCCGGCACCGTGGCACGCCTCACACTGCACATTTGGCAAATATTTTTTATCCCCAAATTTTTTCTTAATTTTCGCTCCCACAGCCGTTGCATGACACTTCAAACATTCAGGATTATCTTCGTCCGCTGTCCCCTGCAACCTTTTTTCCCAAGTATTTGAATGCAATCTCTCTTTGTATTCTTCCCCTTCATAACATCCCTTAGACATGTGACACTTACAGCCGGCATTACTAACAAATTTAGGCTCAGCTGCTTTCGCAGATACTGCAAATGAAATAGAACAAAATGAAATTACCAAACCACCAAATAATGACTTGTAAACTCTTCCTCTTAACATCTAAATGCTCCTTTCACATAATCAAAAAATAACCTTAAACTATTAAAATCTTAAAAAATATGAAACTCCTAAAACAATAAAACTTAACCCAATCACAACAATCGATACTCGTATAGCATCACCACAAACCTTTTTAATGATAATTTATCTTTAGTACATCTGCCAAACCCATTAATTTTACCACTTATGAAGAATTAGATCGAGAAACTAAGTATATATGAAGTTTAATGATGCATAGAATTGCGGTGCTTGCTGAAAAACATTTCCAAGCCTTATCTCAAATAATTACACCCCTTATGCTTAGTAAGCCATCATATCGCAATTTTTGAAATGAATAATCGGACGTAGATGCATACACTAGCATGGTTTTTTTATTGTGTCAACTAAAAATTGTTTTCCAAATCAATAAAATTACCATTTAAGTTTTTGCCATAAGATTATCGACAAAATTTGTATTTATATTCCCATTTGCAAATTGAGGATGTGTTATTAAATCCAATTGTAACGGAATGGTAGTTTTCACTCCTTCGATAACGTATTCACTCAATGCCCTACGCATACAGGCAATTGCTTCCTCACGTGTGTTTTGATGTACAATCAACTTAGCGATTAATGAATCATAGTACGGCGGGATTTCATAGCCGGAGTGAATGTGAGAATCCACCCTAACCCCTCTCCCTCCTGGAGGATGATAATTTGTGATCTTCCCCGGTTGCGGCCGAAAATCATTATAAGGATCTTCTGCATTGATCCTGCATTCTATAGCAACCCCCTGACTGCGAATTTTTTTCTGTTTAATATTTAATCTCTCTCCACTGGCAATCTTTATTTGTAATTTCACTAAATCTATTCCCGTCACCATTTCCGTAACCGGATGTTCTACCTGCAAACGTGTATTCACCTCTATGAAATAATAATTATTTTCCTTATCTAATAAAAATTCAACAGTTCCGGCATTTGTATAATTAATGGATTTTGCCATTTTTATGGCAGCCTTACAAATATCTTCCCGCGCCCGATCGGTAATGTATGGTGCAGGGGACTCTTCGATTAGTTTTTGGTGTCTTCGCTGCATGGTGCAGTCCCTTTCGCCCAAATGTATAATATTCCCGTAATTATCTCCAACTATTTGCACCTCAATGTGACGTGCATCTTCAATATATTTTTCTATATAAATAGACGAATCCTTGAATGCAGCCTTAGCCTCTCTTTGGGCAATAGTCAATGAATTAATGAGGCTTATATCATTATGAGCTACCCGCATTCCCCGTCCACCGCCCCCTAAAGAAGCTTTAATGATTACGGGAAAACCTATTTCATGTGCAACGCTTAACGCTTCCTGCTGACTTTTTATTACAGACAAACTTCCGGGAACAACAGGGACCTTGTTTTCTATTGCAATTTTCCTTGCTTCAGTCTTATTGCCAAGCTTCCTCAATGCATCAGATTTCGGGCCAATAAATACGATATTTGACGATTCACAAACTTCCGCAAAATGACTCACTTCCGATAAAAAACCATACCCAGGATGGATTGCTTCTATATCCGTGATCTCTGCAGCGCTGATGATGCTCGGAATATTTAAATAACTACCTTCCGCATCAGCAGGTCCAATACACACTACGATATCGGCTAGCTTTAAATAAGTGGCATTTGCATCCGATTTTGAGCAAACAGCGACAGTCTCTATCCCCATTTCGCGGCATGCCCTAATGATTCTCAAAGCAATTTCACCTCTATTTGCAACCATTATCCGGGAAAACATATTTCCTTCTTCCTTAATTATTTGAAATGATTCGAGTCCACTTATATCGTCGCTTTCTTTGTCTGTCGGACGCGAAAGAGCGGTTGCCCATACTCAACGGCCTCCCCATCTTGTACATATATTTCAATAATTTCACCTACCATTTCCGCTTTTACTTCATTCATAATTTTCATTGCTTCTATGATACAAACAACGGTTTCTTCATTTACGAAATCACCAATTCCAACACAAGGACTCTCGCCTGGAGCAGTAGAACGGTAAAATGTTCCCACCATGGGCGAATAAATCTCAGAAGAGCTTTCATTTTCCCGGGAAATTGCGAATGGCTGTTCTATCTGTTGGGCTTGCGCCGGATATAATGGTGGAATTGTCTGGTGAGAAATAGTTTGTGAATACCCGGAGATCCCCTTTTTTATTTTTATTTTTGTCGCTTCCTCTTGAATTTCGAGCTCAGACAACTCGCTCTCATCCATAATTTTTATCAATTGCTTTACTTTCTCTATAATGTCCATTATTTTTCCCTATATAAAATTTAGTAATTATCAAATAGTAAAGCGAAAATAGCATCTCTTATTACGAATTGTTTCATGTGTAAAAAATAAATTTCGGGCTTACGTGAAGAGATAAAGGATTGATTAAACGATGGGCTACTGAATGAATAGCTTTTCTATAATAAATATAGGCTATTGTTAAAAAGGGTCTTGCAGAATTTCCGCAATGAACACGTTAAATCATTCGTCAATATCCGATAACTTTTTAGGCAGTTTACTCAACACCTCACATCCCGTCGAGGTAACCAATACCAAATCTTCTATTCTAACACCTCCCCATTGGGGAATATAGATGCCTGGCTCTACAGTAAAAACCATGCCTTCTTTTAATATTTCATTGCTTTTCCTATTAATAAATGGCGCTTCATGAACTTCTAGCCCTACTCCGTGACCCAAACCGTGACCAAAATACTTTCCAAATCCTTTTTTCTCAATATAACCCCTTGCAACGGCATCTATTTTCTTTGCTATTACGCCAGGCCTTATGCTTCCAATTGCAAGGTATTGTGCATCAAGCACTATTTGATATATCCTTCGGAATTTCGGGGATATTCTATCCATGGTCTTAAGTCTTGTCAAGTCAGAATTATAATCCTGAAATCTTGCTCCCCAATCAATTAAAACGGTATCCCCTCTTTGAATCATGGTTGTTGAAGGGCGTGCGTGCGGCTTTGATGCATGTTTACCAACGGCACATATGATATCAAATGAACTTTTTTCCGCGCCCTGTTTCCTCAATTCATATTCTAAAATATCCGCTATATCTTTTTCAGTAATGCCATATTTTATTTTGCTTTGAACATTTGTATATGCTTTTTCCGCTATCCCTATAGCCTTCTGTATTTTTTCTAATTCATCCTTTGTTTTCTGCTTTCTATAATTCTCTACTATTCCTTTTACCGTAAGCATACAAATGTTATTTATTCTTTGTTTAATCTCATTAAACTGGTCTACTGAAATATATAAAGACTCGACGAGAAGTTTTTTTATTTTAAGTTGTTTAATCTTTCCACATATCGAATTTGTCAATGATATCTTTCTTTCTACTATTTTTATTTCCGGATTATCCTGGTGTGCTTGTTCTATATACCTGGAATCAGTGAATAAATAGTCGCTTCCCGGTGTTATTAAAAGAGCACTATCAGAACCTTTAAAATTCGTAATGTATCTGATATTTATCTCATTCGTGACTAAAAACCCATCCACGCCGTCTTCTTCTAATTTTTTCTTTATCTCGCCTAAACTCATAAATATCTAATTTACAGGAATAATTACATCTTTAATGTGCTTAACACTGTTTTTTAATTCGACATCATGCGCCATTCTCAGGGTCTATTTACGACTTTTTTTAATTTTTTCCATAAGTATATCGAGGAACGATTTAAACTGGTCATCTTTTTTCAATTCTTCGTTTATTTTTTTTATCGCAAATATCACTGTCGTATGTTTCTTGTTGCCAAAATAATTCCCTATTTGCTGATACGACCAATCCAACTGATTTTTTATTAAATACATGCATATCTGACGCGGAAACGATACCGTCTTCGCCTTCCGGCTCGAATGAAGGTCACTGCGGCTTATGTTAAAATGCCGCAACACCGCACCCTCTATCTCCTCCACCTTTACTACCTTGTCGTCGCCGTAAAAGAACTCCTTCAACACATCTTTGACAAACGCAATGTCTATCTTTCTGTCATTAAACCTGGCATGCGCCGTCAACGTCACCAAGGCGCTCTCTCCACCTCTCTTACACTATCATCAAAATTCTCCGCAATATACTCCAGCGCCTCCTCCGGAAAATACACATCGTACTTCGATGCCTTCGTCCTTAATATCAACAACCTCGTCGCATACTCCGGCCTCTCTATGCGCGCCACCATACCCGACATAAACCGGCTCGCCAAATTCTCCTTCAACTGGCTTATCTGCTTCGGATGGGCATCGCTCGCAAATATTATCCTCTTTGACGAATCATACAACGCATTAAACGTATGCAAAAACTCCTCCTGCACTCCCTGCTTGTTGGATAAAAATGAACGTCATCTATCAGAAATACGTCCACATTCCTGTATCTCTGCCTAAATGACTCCATCTTCCCTTTCTGCAATGCATAGATAAACTCATTCGTCCACTTCTCCGCAGACATATACACCGCATTCACCGTCTGCTCTTTCCTGACCCGATTCCATATCCCCACAAGCAGATGTGTCTTCCCCACCCCTACATTCCCATGAATAAAAAGGGGATTAAAGGGCGGATACTCCTCCTTTATCATTTCAAGGGCCGCCGTATATGCAAGCCGGTTATTGGGGCCTATCACAAAATCCTCCAGCAACAAACCCTTGTTTAACCCCAGTGCTTTCCTCCCAGTATACGCACCCTTCTCATCAACAACATCAGGCTTTTCCGGCAATACGATCTCTTTCTCCTGCTTGTTGTCCAGTATAAACCGTACATCAAGGTCGCTCCTCTTCAGAAACCGCCCTATGTCCTCTTTCAACAAACCGGAAAAATTCTCCTGCAGCCACATCTGGGTAAATACGTTAGGAACGGCAATGCTTGCGTAAGCATCACCTATTGACTCAAGACGGGTATTTTTGAACCACAGATTGAATCGTAATGGGCCTAATTTCTCTCTGACATTCTCAAGAATATCATCCCATATTTTTGAACAAGGTTCCATTGTGATTCCTAATTTCTTGTTGCTTGTTTTGGTTGGATTGTGAATACGCAATCGTACGCGAAGGATTGAGATAGTATCAAAAGAGTTTTTATGTGTCAAAAAAAAACCGGTGCTTTTTTTACCCAAAATTTTTGGCATACCACTGAAACGAATGCAACCCTTGCAGGTATCACATAGTTAAAAAAATCGGCCGCTTCTTCAAAAAGATGAAAATAATTTTTTTTCTCTCACCTCCCCGCCACATTTTTTTACCGCCGTTGTATTTGAGGTTCCATAAGTCGTATCAGTACATCATATTACCGCTGCTTTGCCTTCGCGATATACATTTACCCCCCAAAGTCGCTCATCAAATTATCCTGCGCACAGTTCCTGTTCTCTACCCTCTCAAACCGGGAAATTGATTGTGGATAATATGTCAGTAGCTTTCCTCACCCTTTGTATGGTTTCTTCTCGTTAATACCTTATTTGTAAGACAATACACCCCTTATTATCTCTCATACAATTACCTCTCCAAATGTGTTTATTGCATGTGCATTGTTTTGTAAATAAGTTTAAATGTTTTACTCTTCCATTTGCCTTTTTATTCTTTTTCTCCTAACTCGAAAATAAGATTACAAAAAATAGCTCAAGCACAGGTACCGCAATATGATATGGCTATAAAACCATTTTCATCGTTTCTGGGTGTTGTAAATGCAACATGATGACTAATGGCTGGTGATTTATTTTATCATTACAAGCGGAAGTGGATTAGAAATCCGATGCTCTATCCATCATACCAATACCACATGCTTGTCATTACAAGGTATCAGCTTGACATTGTAAGGGACCTCTCCGCTTGTCATTGCGAGGGTCTTTTCCGAAACAATCTCATAAACCGTCATAGAGATCCTTCCATCCTGTATTCATTCCATTAATTATTCTATTTTTTTAGCCCTTGAGCCACCCTTAATTTGCTTCTCCCGCGATATGGCGTTTCTTACGTCACGAAATACTCGTAGTATACTGATTGCTTCGGAAAAGACCCTCGCAATGACAAGCGGAGAGGCCCCTTACAATGACAAGCTGATACCTTTTGGATGGCCCTATACATTTGAACCGGTACAGAAACAAAAATGCCAAACATTTCCGACTCGGAAGTAAGACTACAAAAAATAGTTTAAGTACAGATACTACAACATGATATGGTTATAAAACAAATTTGATCGTTTCCAGGTGTTGCTAACGCAACATGATGACTGGCTCGAAAATACCGTCGACTGTCTAAAAATTAAACATTTTCATCGTTTTAGGGTGTCGCACTTGCGACATGACGACCGATATACACATTCATTACTCATTGCTGCTAAAATGAGTTTGTTTCCCCGTATCGTTACAATACGTCATAATGAATAATGACACTTGCACTTGTATTTGATCTTTGCTAGACTTTTCACACCTATAACTAGTTTGCAGGTCTTTGTATAAAGAATTCATGCTGCCTTTGTTGCTTTTTTTCTCCAAATAACCCGCAATATTAAAAAAAACCGACCTGCAAAAACAATTAACGTCGATTTGTTTTTTATCTTATCAGTACCTTATCAGTAATTTCTTTGCACACTTCCATTCGTCAGTGCGTGCTTTTTGACAAAATATTTAATGCTGGAATCCGAATATTTAATTTTTTAATCTGTGCAATCTCTGGTTCCGCCTTTTGTTTTGCTTATTTTGTATTTCGTGCATATTTGGTTCTAGCTATGCCTGCTTAAGAATAAATACCCCATACAACCTCCCTTTAACAATTCACAGGTGAATATTATTGCAGATAACAAGCTCTTTAGACGAAATCAGGTCGATAGTAAAAGCGGCAAAGAAAAATAATTTGCTCATTGGTTTTGTACCTACAATGGGCGCTTTACATGAAGGCCATTTGAGTCTGATAAGACAGGCAAGGACGGAAAATGATACCGTGGTTGTGAGTATTTTCATCAATCCCATACAGTTCGGGAAAAATGAAGATTTTGCTCAATACCCACGGATGTTTGACACTGATTGCGAGCTCCTTTCAAAAGAGGGTGTGAATGTTGTGTTTAACCCAAAAGCGTCGGAAATGTATCCTGACGGATTCTGTACAACAGTTGTTCCAGAGCATTTAGAGGACAAACTGTGCGGTAAATCGCGTCCCGGACATTTCAGAGGCGTTGCCACTGTTGTCCTGAAATTATTTAATCTCATACAACCCGACAGTGCCTACTTCGGTCAAAAAGACTTCCAACAAACAGTTGTTATCAGTAGAATGGCTGCCGATTTAAATTTAGATGTCAATATAAAAGTACTTCCAACAGTGCGGGACAAGGAAGAATTGGCGCTAAGTTCACGAAATGCCTATCTCAGCGAGACAGAAAAGAAAGACGCACGGTGTTTGTATCAGGCGCTGATAAAGGCAAAGGATATGGTGAATGCAGGCGAAAATAATGCCGGAGAAATTAAATTGGAAATGGAAAAGGTTATTAATAATTGTAAATCAGCCCGGATAGATTATCTTTCAATAGTCAATCCCGAAACACTTGAGGCAGTGACGGAAGTGAGAAATGGAAACGTTGTCGCCCTGGCAGTCATGATTGGTAAGACACGCCTGATTGATAACATAATTCTGATGGTTTTGATTGTTTGTTTAATTACTTTGGCCTGATGCTTTGACAAGCTCAGCACTAGTTTTATTGGCTAATTGGCTTTTATAATGGTTGGTGATTTGTGAATAAGTTGTTTTATCAGATACCTGAAATCTCTAATACTTTATTTGGTAGTGATGTTAAACTGCTGCCTTCTGTTGATGAATTGTTTGAACTGGAATTAGCCAATTTAGAATATAATCTTTTGAGTAAAGACGAATTAATAGAGCGAAGCGCCTTTTTTCAATCTGTGAATGGACGCTTAACTAAACATTTTCAACTTTATTCGGTGCAATCATCGGCGCTTTCTGAAGATCGATCTGTACAAACAAAAAGTTATTTCGAAAATGGCCAGTTTTCAACTGGTTATGCAACTCATGGACTTTTTCCTTATCGTGGTAAATTTCATCCTCAATTAATTAAAGGGTTGATAAATATTCTTGGCATTAAAAAAGGCGAATTTATTCTTGATCCAATGTGTGGAAGTGGAACCGCTAATATCGAAGCAGCTTTAATGGGAATTAATTCTTATGCGGTTGACCAGAGTCCATTTTGCCAATTTATGACAAAGACAAAATTTGAGGCATTGACAATTAATGTCGATTTATTGAATGGACTTTTTCCGCAAGTAAAAAAAATATTTGATTTTTTTAGTGTTAAAGATATTTCAGTTCAATTAAAAAAAATAAAAGATGCGGATAAATTAAAGATATATAATTTAGCTTTACTTGCCTTTTTAGATGCTATGGGTTATTCGATGAGGGTTTCTAAATCCAGTCACGAACAGTTATTCGAAAGAGTATTACATCGATATATAAAAACATTGTTCGATTTTTCATGCAACCCCTTTTACAAAAAAGACGAAATTGGATTAGTAAACGTTTTAAATAATTCAAGTGCTTTAAAACTGGAATTGAATGATGGTTCTATTGATGGAGTTATTACTTCGCCACCATATTCATTTGCCATAGATTATGTAAAAAACGATGAGGTTCAGTTAAATTATTTGGGATGTGATACAGACACACTTAAATCAAAAATGATTGGGCTAATTGGAAAAAATAAAACTGCGCGTTTGGATAACTATTTTCGTGATATGGAAAGCGTTTGTGCTGAAATTTCCCGTGTATTAAAAAAGGGGAAATTTTTCATAATGATTATAGGCTCGAATACGAACCAAACTGGAGGTATTCGGTTGGAAAATAAAATTATCGAATCTTGTAAAAAATTTAGGTTAAATTTAGTTAAAAGTGTTTTGAAACCTATCAAGGGTATGCGCAATACAATGAAAGACGAATATATCTTATTTTTTGAGAAAACTATTTAAACCACAATACCTTATGAAATCAGTTGATGAAAAATGCCAAATTGTTATTAAAAAGAACACCTTTTATTTTTTTAATCCCATTTTTGAAGAAAAATATGAAAGTTATTTAAACTCCATCAAAGAAACACTGCTTGTGTTGAAAAATGAAATAGAAAACGAAGGCCTGAAAAAGGTTCAGTTTGAGCGTCTTATTGGTGAGAAAGAAAATGGTTTGAGGGCGCTACTTGCCTTAACGGGTTTCTCAAATGAATACCTGAAACGATTAACAACAGTTATCCGCGTGGTTAATAATCCTGAACTCTCAAGGCTTGTCTCTAAAGATAAGTGGTGTGAAAATGAACCTGTAGAAACAATCAAAGAATGGTCAGATGAAAAAATTCAAAAAATGCTTACCACAAATGAATATTTCCGAAAAGGAATCGTCAATATCTTCTTTGAAGGGTCAACCATCCCGTTTTTGTCAAATACCATTCCTCTTTTTGAGTTAAAAAAACTCAGTATTTCAAAATTAAAATTTGATGTTCCTTCAATGATAGATACACTGATCAGATATAAAGAGAAAGGATCGTATTCCGGTATGAAGGAAAAGAATCCAGAAACTTTAATAGAAACTTTATTGAACAATTTAAATATTCTTTTTGAAAAAGGTGATTTGAGCGAACTTATTGAAAACGCCCATTCAACTAAAAGAACAATGGATTTTATTATACCCAGCAAAAAAAATCCAAGAATCATAGTTGAGAGTTCATTTTTAGTCACAACATCTTCTGGACAAGGCGATAAATCCAAAACGGAAATATCAATTGATTTGCTTATCAAGGAACATTATCCACAAGCAAAGTTTATAGGATTTATAGATGGAATTGGTTGGTATGTTCGCAAGGGTGATTTAAAAAGAATGGTAGCAGCATATGAAGATGTCTTTACTTTTCATAAAGATGAATTGGCAAGATTTGAGAAACTTATAGAGGAAACATTTGGGAAATGAGTAAAATAGATTTTCAAATAAAAGGTATTGGTGCTTTAATAAAGGAACATCAATTTAGTGTGCCAAATTATCAAAGAGCTTACAAGTGGGAAGACGAGCACATTAAATCATTGTTTTCGGATTTGTCAAAAGCCATTGACAATAATGAGAGTGAATATTTTTTGGGAACTGTAGTTTTATCACAGAAAGAAGGCTCCAAAGAATTAGAAATAGTTGATGGACAACAAAGAATTACTACAATAGCTATTTTTTTGTCAGCTATAAGAAATTATTTTTTCAATAATGGCAAATCACAATCCGCCAATTCTATTCAAACTGATTTTATTAGCAATTATGACACTAGGAACGAAGAAAATGTTGCCAAGCTAAAACTAGGGAATCAAGACAGAACATTTTTTCAAAAATATATTGTAGATAATATAGATGAAAAGCCAACAAAAGGCTCGCATTTTAGAATAGTTACAGCAAAGGATGAATCGACAAAAAAAGTAAAAACTTTATCTGCATTGTCAGAAACTCAAGTGCACAATTGGAAAGATTTTATTTTGGATAAACTGAAAGTTGTATCCATTATAGTTCCAGGCGAATCAAATGCTTTTACACTCTTTGAAACATTAAATGACAGAGGGTTAGTTTTGGCGCAAACCGACTTACTTAAAAATTATCTTTTTAGCAGAGCAGGTGATTACTTTGATGAAGTTCAATTTATGTGGATAGAAATGACTGCTAAAATTGAAGACGCGCTGGGAGAATCCTCAATACTTATTTATATTAAACATTTTTGGTCGTCAAGAAATGGACTGACAAGACCGGAAAATAAACAACTGTATAAATCAATTAGCGATTCAAAGAAATCACCAACGGATGTCAGAGATTTTGTCAAAGAGCTTAACGATGATACTAAATTGTATATAGCAATAAACAATCACAAAGATAATTATTGGAAAGAGCACACTGAGCATAGCAAAAACTATATTGAAACCCTTAATTACTTAGAATTGGAACCATATAAACCATTAGTGTTATCAATTTTAAAAAGATTTGATGACAAAAAAGAAGTGGAGAAATCTTTGAAATTAATTGTTAGTTGGGTTGTAAGAAATTTAATTACTGGTTCTTTAAGAGGTGGAACCCTAGAAAGTGAATACGCAGAAAAAGCTAAAAACATATACAATAATACAATCAAAACTGCTAAAGAATTCCGTGATAAATTAAAGGTTATTCCTTCCGACTCAGAATTCAAAGAAAGATTATTGACAATTACTTTGAGCAAAGAAAAATTTGCGAGGTATTATTTGAGAGCTATTGAAAATCAATATAAAGGAAATGGCAATCCAGAGTGCATAGTAAATAGCGACCCAAACGTTGTTGACTTGGAACATATTTTACCAAAGAAACCAAAACAAGGTGAATGGCCGAACTTTACTTCTGAAGAAGTGGATGAATATTCAAATAGATTGGGAAATCTTACGGTTATGAGTAAAAAGATAATAGCAACCAAAAAAATGAATCTTTTAAGAAGAAGAAAGAAAATTATAAAAAGTCCGAAATTAAAATTACGAATGAAATAGAAAAGAATTTCACAGAATGGAATAAAGATACCATAATAAACAGACAAGCTTTTCTTGCAGAAATTGCTGTGAAAACTTGGAATCTTAGATTGGATTAAAATGATTGAAAAATATCTAAATAAAGTAACGCAAGGTGATTGCCTTGACTTATTAAAAGAAATTCCAGACAACTATATTGACATTGCTTTTGCTGATCCACCATTTAACCTAAAAAAGAAATATAATGGTTACAAAGATAGCCTTGAATTTCAAGATTATCTGAACTGGTGTGAAAAATGGATTAGTGAAATGGTACGGGTTACAAAACCTACTGGCTCAATTTTTGTGCATAATATCCCAAAATGGCTAACATATTACGCGGCTTTTCTTAATAAATTAACAGACTTCAAACATTGGATTTCGTGGGATGCTTCATCAGGTCCTATGGGAAAAACACTTCAACCATCTCACTATGGGATTCTGTATTATGCAAAGGATGCAAAGCAAAACAAGTTTTACGAAATCCGCTATCCGCATAAACGTTGCAGAAAATGTAAATATTTGCTAAAGGATTACGGTGGGAAAAAAGCCGGACTTCATCCTTTTGGGCCACTTATTTCTGATGTTTGGACAGATATTCATAGAATAAAGCACAATAAATATAGAGACGAACATCCATGCCAACTTCCAATTCATTTATTAGAACGGATTATTTTGATGTCAACTGACGAGGGCGATATTGTTCTCGACCCTTTCGTTGGAACCGGGACAACAGTAGTAGCTGCAAAGCGCATAGGAAGGAGTTATATTGGTTTTGATATAGATGAAAAATATATTAAAAATGCGCAGTTTAAATTATTAAGAGAAAATCCAAACTCAAAAATTGGAAATATCTGGGTAAGCTGGTTTTTAGATGGCTTAACAACAATCAGGGACAAAGATTGGGAAGAACTCTCTCAAAATTACTTTATACCGGAACCCCGTAATGAGATTGATAGTACAGTAATTAAATTTATAAGAACAAAGGAAATTAGTTCAAAAAGTAAAAATAAGTTGAATAAGAGATATAAAATTATGACAAAAAGAGAAAAGCTGTTTTTACGATAGACTCTGTTTATTAGATTATGTACAAATTTAGATTATTCATATTATTAAGAAAATTATTATGATGTCAAAAGATTTTGATTGCCGTTTTTTTGCCTCCGAGAAACCATGCAGGTTTAAACTTGATTGTCCCATTGATTCAAGCTGTGCAAAATACGCCTCAATGGGGAAAAGGATTTTGATTATAAAATTAGCGGCCATCGGTGATGTATTAAGAACTACGCCGATTCTTCCTGTTTTGAAAGAAAAATATCCATCATCTCATATTACATGGATAACAGATGGTTCCTCACTGCCTGTGCTGGAAGATAATCCCTTTATCGATCGTTTATTATTCGTTACTCTTGAAAATACCCTGCGTCTACAAGTTGAAATATTTGATTTACTGATATGTCTTGACAAAGATGCGACTGCCACCAGCCTTGCTGCAATGGTCAAGGCCGACGTCAAACTTGGTTTCGCCCTCTCCGGTACAGGACACATTTATTCCTTGAACAAGGAAGCAAATCATTTGCTGCGATTGGGTGTTTCTGACGAACTAAAGTTCCGGCAAAACACAAAGACCTACCAGCAACTTATATTTGAAGCACTCGGGTTTATTGAAAACTACGGAGAGTATATTATCACTCTCCCCGATAAATATAATATGTACGCCAGAAATTATTTAAGCAATTTTAATATTGATCCTGGGAAATTACTTATCGGCCTGAACACCGGAGCTGGAAAAAGATTCGCCACAAAACGATGGGAAATCCAAAGTTTTGTTGAACTCGCAGACAAATTGCAAAATGACCTAGATGCTCAAATATTACTTTTAGGCGGGCCTGAAGAAGTGGAAAGAAATCAGGAAATCGCCTCCGGAACCACATCGAACGTTATTGACAGCGGTTGCCATCACAACCTGAAAGAATTTATGGGATTGATCAATCAATGTCATCTCATCGTTACCGGAGATACCCTTGCCCTGCACTTATCTATTGCATTAAGAAAATGCACTGTCACATTCTTTGGCTCTACCTGTTATCAGGAAATCGACCTTTATGGCAGAGGGAAATCGCTGGTCGCCCATGTTGAGTGCTCTCCTTGTTACAAAGGAAACTGCGATAACATGATATGCATGAAAAAGATAAGCGCTAACGATGTGTTTCATGCATGCCGTGAGGTTTTGGCGAATCATGCCATAGCCGTGTAGGGACGAAGCATCTGCTCCTACTATTACATTACTTTGTTAAAGAAAGCGTCTGAAAAAATATTTTTAAGTCGTAAGTCGAGTCGGCCACAACTTATGACTTAGCAATGCTTTGCGACAAATATTTACTCTTGATTTTGCTCGTTACTTCCGGTATTAATTGCACTTGTAAATTTTTTACACAATCAATTACCGGAGCAAAGGATTTGAGTATTTTCAGAACAAACATACCGTTATTAAATAAATTTCTTGAACATTTTGCATCGTGTTTTACTAAAAAACAATTTGCAATGTTTCTACTTGTTGTCTACGCAATGTTTAAAGACTATAAAAGAAATTCACTGGAGGCCATGGCGCAAGCCGTTCATTAGGGTTTACAAAAATTTCAATACTTTTTTTCTGAATCCAAATGGGATTTACCCGCATTAAAGCAGAAAAGAATGGACATTATCCAAAAACAAAGAACCACGGCATTGACAAAAGACAGCATCCTTACCATAGATGATACCGGATGTCCAAAGCCCTATGCTAAAAATACAGAGGCAGCCAAATGGCAATATTGCGGTCCGCTTAAAAGGCCGGAAACCTGCAATGTTGTTGTTGGCGCGGCATTTGTCTCAAAAACAAAACATTTTCCCCTGGATGTTATTCCCTACCTTCCTGCCGATGAGTTCGGGGAAGGGAAAAATGATCCCAAATTTAAAGACAAAATACAAATAGCAATGGATATGTTTGATGCTGCTTCTAACGTCTTTGATTTTTCAGCTATTGCCTTCGACACATGGTATGCCTCTCAACGGTTTCTCGAACATATTCACGCAAAAAAGAAACACTTTTTTCAGAAATAAAATCAAACAGAAATATCTCCATGTACCATCCGGAAAAACAAAAATATTGCATAATCAAACCAGATGAGCTCGTGACCCTCATCAAAAAGCATTATGCCGACAAAACCAAGTATGTTACTTTAAAATCCGCGGATGGAAGTGAAGTTTCCTATAAAACCTACACGTTTGACGCCAAACTGAATGGTTGCAATGTCCCGTTGAAGTTTGTGGTAATTTTGGGAAAATGGAACAAGGAAGATGATAAAAAATATCATGTCCTTATCACCAATCAACTCGACGCCTCTGTAAAAACGGTTATCACAAACTATCTGTTGCGTTGGGGTATTGAACACTGTTTCAAGGAATTGAAGGATACTTTTTATTTCGATCATTATCAGGTAAGGCACATTGACAAGATTGAGCGATATTGGAATATTTGTCTGATCTCATGGACATTCGTTTACTGGATAAAACAAAACGCTTATCTGGATAAAATCATAGAAACAAAACCTTCTACCTTTAATGAATTCAAAAAAGCAATCAATTCCCTGCTTGAATTCTCATCAACAAACGCTTTATCAAAGAACGAAAAACTCTCACAAGAATATTTTAAAATTAAATCCGCTCGATTTAAGAAAAAAATCGCCGCTTAATTTTTAACAAAGTAATGCTATTATTATTATCTGAACCACTTTTTCTTTTGTCTCCAGACGGTAACCCTGTTTTTCCCTTTTTTCTTTGATTCTAACAATGTCTTGTCTGCGTTGTCTGTGAGATCGCTTCGTTTTAATGTATCAACGTGTGGCGCAATTTCAGCGATGCCAAAACTTGCCGTAACATTATATTTCATGTTATTTATTATGAATGTATGTTTCGCTACTTTTTCACGCATCCTTTCGGCAACAATAACGGCTGCGTCCACTTTTGTATCAGCTAAAACTATGGCAAACTCTTCGCCTCCATAGCGGGCAAGGATATCATATTCCCGCAAACATAACGTCAGCAGTTTGCACAGTTCCTTTAAAATGAAGTCGCCTGTTTGATGTCCATATAAGCCATTAAAACTTTTAAAATTATCCACGTCTATCAATACCAGGCGGAAATTAGTCTGTTTTCGTTTCGATCTGTTGATTTCTTTTTCAATAAATGCTTGCAGAAAACGATGGTTATACACCTCCGTCAATCCATCGATATTCGCAAGATTTTGGAGACTTTTGTTTTTTGTTTCTAATTCTCTGGCTAATTTCTGCAGTTGTATTTTTGTAGCAACATGCTCCCTGTTCATCTGGTCATATGTCAGGTTTATAACACTAAGGGCCGCGTTTGCTTCCAGTAATATATCTTCTACCGGTTTAGGTTTTTCCATATTAAATCCCAATGTTTACCTTACATAATAATAGCCATTCTTTCGCGTCACTCCTGAAACAATCAACCGTCAGTGATGTAAAAGGCGCATTTCCGAAAACGATACTACATTTCCTAAACGACAATAGTTTCCTGTTTCCGAAATCAAAAACCTCTGAAATTTTCCCGGCCTTCAACGAATCGTTATGGATTTCACCGCAAACGGTTTTAAAAATGGACGCAGAAACCGGGGTATTTGGAAAGAGGATTCGAAACAAAAACAGCCGGACAGAACTGTTATTAGCATCATTCAAAAACATTATTGCGCAATTCATTATTGCACCATTTTTCCCGGAATCAATAAAAGGCGATTTTCAACTCATTCCCCTTAAATGTCCTCATACTAAAAATAGTATTACTTACGGGATATCTGATTCGTTCAGTCTGAATGTGACAGGAAACAACCCTGTTACCTTTTCCGTTTATCTGGGAGATGGACGTAGTTTGAGAGATATGCAAAGAATGATTGAGGATAATGCGGATATCCGGGCGCTAAAAGATATTTTCGGATATTTAGAGGACGACTCATACGGTCTTTTCCCCATCATTCCCTCCTATAAAATAGAAAGACATAAAAACAATGTATCTCTTACCCTCAGCAAGAATATCCTTGGGGAAACATACCGGCTTAAGATAATAGTGGAAGGCATACAAGAAGAAATAATCATAAAAGAGGCCGAACATCCTCTGGTGTTGAGTTATTTTGTCATCGAGGAAGCCAAAAATAATATCAGCAAAGAAGAAAAAGGCTGGGAATTACTTAACGATATATTTAAAAAAAGCCCTGAGTGGTTTAAGGAAAAGCAGTTGCGTCTTCTTTGCTTTTCCGGAGCTGATGACCATGCAAAATCAGGCGCCCCACATCATCGATACAAACGATATTTGAATGCTTCTAAAAAAGACCTTTATATTATCGAAATCCTGTGTCCTTTTTTTGAAATAATACCTTCAAAATCAAACTCCTCAATAAAGATAGATATAGAACTCACGGTAAATACAACATTACAGCACTATCGCCCAAAAGCATTCCCGTTAAGAGGCATATTTAAAAATGATAGCATGGAATATATCAACCGCTTGCAAAATGCCAAAACTATGGCGGGTCTGATAGATGAAAAGATCATGAGCCTTTTAAATATGCTTGAAATTTCTTACCGTTCACTTTCATTTTTGATCACGAACAACATGATTCTGGCAGGAGCGTTTACCTATCTCACCTATTTTGGCAGGGATACCGTCTTTACCCATTTGTTGCTCAAACCGTTTCTTACTATATTTGTTCAGCAAAAAATAGTGCAACAACTCTTAAACCGTTCAAACCAGTCGGGTGAGGGTGCTCACGAAACAGACTCCCGCGTCCTGAAAGAAAATGAAGCCCACTACGACTATCGTATGACCGATACCGATTTCTTGGTAGCTATCTCAACTTTTGAATTGTTAAACGAAATGAGTTGCAAGGATATTGAAGATTTTTTAAACCATAAAGACAGCGAAAATCGCTATCATTGTACAGCACCAGACGAGACATTTTTTATCAACAATGCGACGGTAATCATTCGTAATTTAAACAGAGCACTTACCCTTATTGAAAACAATGACCTTGTCCCATTAAAGCGAATAAACGACCCCAGTTCCGCCAATTGGAGGGATGCGGTAAATAGTTTTTCAAGAGGCACATATTCCTATGATGTAAATGCCGTATGGGTTCCCCATCTACTCCGCCTTTTAGAATCATTCAGCACAAACAAAGAAAAAAGGGAAATCCTTTTAGCTTTCCTGAATAAAATTCAGGCTCTCTATCCAAACCATTGTTTTAAACCTACAGAAACACTTCTTCATACAATCACCAGTACGCCTGGTAATACAATTACGACCCTTATTGAACGGACCAAAAAAAAGTTTGAGATTTCATACTCGTTAGAAGAGTGGCGTACCCGTTTAAAAAGTTTTTACAACGACCCGCAAAACCACGAAAAATCAATTCAGGACCTGAAAAAAATGAAGATTGGCTACTATCTCAGGGAACACGGACAAGGCAGGGTATGGTTTACGGCAGAAGATTTTTTAGATGACCGGAAATGGGAAAACAGTATGCAATATCAATTTGAGCTTCTGCCAGATAATTTTTTTCTTCCTGATGGAAATCCCTTTCCCAACGGCATTCACACATACGCCATGGCACTCGATAAAGATAAAAATCCGATTCCTATCATGCATAGCGATTTGGGCTTTGAGGCATTTACAAAGTCTATGAGAAAGGAACACATAGAGAAAGAATTGATACTGCCGGTAGAGCTTCCCTTATCCCTGGGTGGGCTGGCAATCATAGATAGAAATGGTGAAAGCCTCGGTTTTACCGTTGCCAATCCCATGCTTGCAAATAGAAATGGCTACGAACTGTTGCTAACGCCTGCCGAAAAAAACAGGGGAATCGATCCAAAAATACTTTCTCCATGGAACCTTATCGGCAAAAACGAATATCACGGATGGGGGGCTATTTGGGAGGTGATGATAGATTTTATGGTTGCGGCGTTACAAGATGCGGACATACAAAACCATACTTACCTGAAAAATTATTATTGGTGGGTATTGGAAAATTATACGCAATATCCCAGGGTTCGTAATAAGGAGGTGTTGGGGTTCAAATACAATGACAATTACAAAGACTGGCTTCTCACTGAATCCACCATAGAAAAATTTGAAATCAACGACCTCCAGGCCTTCAACGCAGCCGGCAGGTTAAGGGTTCTCTTAAAAGCACTCATTCCCGGAATAACCACCTTCTGGCTTTTTAAGAGGGAAGAAGGCGACACCTGAAAAGCTTGCTTACCCCCACTGCTACCTCCCAAGAGGGTAATTTGGAAAGTCCCCTCTTGGGAGAGGATTAAGGGGTGGGTTAAAGGCATAATGAAAAACGTTGTATCGTAATTCATTTATGAAGTACGAAGTACGATTTAGATCTCAAATCTCAAATCGTAAATTGTAATTCATAAATCTCAGGCAGAAACGGGAGCATTCCCGATTTTTTGTAAAAATGCCATTAGCGGGGAGAGGGGAAGAATAGTAACTCAAGCTTCAAGCTTGAGGGTAAAATACCACAAGCAGGATGTTTGTGGTACAATGTACAATTAGTTAGCCAAGAATTTGAAATGCTCCTGTTCAAACCATGTCCCCCGCTGGCGGGGGTGCAGGGGGTGGACTGGATTTCTCCGTCGATACAACTACCCCTTTATTATGAAAACAAATTTGACCCTCTTTCCCACGCTGCGCAGACTGGTCAAATGGGCAATTTTATCCTGTTTCGTGACATGCATTCCCGCAGAGCGCAGGAATGAGAATAAAAACTTATGGCTATTCATGTTATAAACCTCCCAGATTTCTTCCGCAGACAATTCCACCCCCTTAATCCCCCGCCAGCGGGGGGACAGGCTTGCCACATCCCTTGCAGCGTTGTTTTGCCCCAATCACACAAACGGTTACAAAAAATCGGGAATGCTCCTGGCAGAAACTCTATTTTTCAATTGCATAAGGCCATGCCAACAAGCTACCTTCCATAAATTTTACATTTTCAAACCCTTCGGTTTTTAAAAGTAAATGAGCCTGTGACGCCCTTAAACCAACGCCGCAATAAGTAATGATTTCTCTTGTTTTATCCAATGCGCCGCTTCTTGATTTCAGTTCGTTTAATGGAATGTGAAGGCTGCCTTCAATATGGCCTTTATCGTGCTCATGCTTTGTACGGACGTCTAATAAAACAAAATCATCCTTACGCTCTAGCTTTTGTTTAGTAATAAGCGGCGATATGCTCTGGATTTTCCCCTCTAGCTTGTTTCGCAAAACGTTTGCGGCCGTTATAAGCGGGTCCATAGGAGATGAATATGGCGGGGCATACGACAGGTCATATTTTGAAAGTTGTCCGGCGGTAACCCTTCCCATCAAAGCGGCGGAAACAACATCAATCCTTTTGTCAACCACACCTTCCCCGGCAATTTCAGCTCCAAGCAAAATGCCGCTCCCCTTTTCTGCTATTAATTTAACAATAATCAGCTTTGAACCGGGATAATAATGGGGCTTGTCATGGGACGGAACGATAACAGACACGACGTCAAATCCATTCCTGATTGCCTCTTTCTCCGATAAGCCGGTTTTAGCAACTGTCCAATCAAATACTTTTACAATAAACGTTCCCATCACTCCGGGAAAGGTATCGTTTCCTCCGCAAATATTTATTCCGCCAATGCGCCCCTGCTTGTTTGCTGTTGTCGCCAGAGGTATCCACACGGGTTTTCCTGTTACCATATGTGTCGTTTCAACACAATCACCAACGGCATAAATATCGGGAATATTTGTTTCAAGCCTTTCGTTTACCTGTATTGCACCCGTTTGTCCAATGGCTATTCCTGCATTTTTTGCAAGGCTTACGTTCGGTTTAATTCCCGTCGCAAGCACCACAATTTCTGCCGGAAGCGTTTGTTTTTTTGTAATTACCTTTGAAACGTTGCCTTCTGAATCGGCTTCATATTTTATCACCTCATCATCTTCATGTATATGCACGCCCTTTGCCCTGACATGGTTTTGGACAAGGAGCGCTATGTTTTTGTCAATGTGAGAAAGTATATGCTCGCGGCGAATAATAATATGGGCCTTTATTCCATATTCCATCAGGCTCTCAGCTATTTCCAATGCAATAAATCCACCGCCTACTATTATGGCGTGCCCTATTTTTTTTTGTTGCAACACCGATTTAATACGCATTGCGCTCTTAATATTGTGCAAGGTAAATATATTCCCGGATTCTACCCCTTCACACTCAGGAACATAAGGCTTTGCGCCTGTAGCCAAAACAAGAAAATCATATGGGAGGAAAGCAGAACTGTTTGTTTTGAGATTCCTGACGGCAATATCCTTGCCGCCCGGATTAATTGCCTCAACCCTGTGTTCCGTCAAAACATTTATATTCAACATTTTGAGAAAATAATCAGGCGTTCTTATTATGAGAGAGGAACTATCCTTTATTATATCTGAGATAAAATACGGCGTGCCGCATGCAGCGTAAGAAATATCCGCTTCTTCGGTAATAAGCGTTATCTCCGCATCCGGATCTTCTCTCCGTGCCTTTGCGGCAGTCTTTGTCCCGGATGCTACTGCGCCAATAATAACCATGCGTTTTGGTCCCATTTCTGATCTCCTAATCTCCTAATATACCCTTCCCAATACCGTATTCATCAATACGTTCATCCTAAACTGGTGTGAACATTCGTTCATGGGTGCTTCGTTTTATATTCACAAATAATGCGCCGTACATCCTCAATTTCAAATCCATACTCTTTTCTCAATTTGCCTAAGTGTTCCTTTTTGTCCACATCTTCCGGCAGGCCAAGTTTTTCAATAATATATTCAACAGAAACCTCCGACTCTTCTGCGACCTCGGTAAATGTCATTGCACCCCGTACTTGAATCTTCTTATGATCCTGCGATAAACATAAATCACACCCCTGTCTTTCTACATTTGTTTCATTTACCGGACTTAACAGAGGAGATATTGCAAATACCAGCACACCTATGAATCCAATAATCACCAATGCAACACGTAACCCTGACCTTTCATGTGACTTGCCAATAAAAATATTCGCTACCCAACGCCAATGAAGAAACAAATGTACCGCTAAACAGCATAAGAAGAAGACTGAAATCCAAAAATGGATGTTACCCCATTCGTGCCTGTCCATTCCACAAATAGTCTTAAAACGCCTGCTCCCGGCAGGAAGGATATAGTGCATCAACATACCGGTGGTGGTTAAGAGGATAAAACCAACAAAGGCAATCGCATCAATAACAATATTCTGTATCGAACGTTTCATTTTCTCTCTTTTTTGAAGTATAACTTTTTCAAATCCTTAGGACGTGCACCTGTTATTTAAACCAATTTTGTGTTTTAAGACATATCTTAACCAACATGAGCATCACAGGCACCTCAATTAATACACCCACAACAGTGGCCAAAGATGCCCCTGACGATAGGCCAAAAAGCATTGTTGAGGTGGCAATCGCCACTTCAAAATGATTGCTCGCTCCAATCATTGCAGCAGGCGCAGCATCCCTGTAGGCTAACCGGAAAAATCTTGCTAACGCATAACCTATTGCAAAGATAAAACAGGTTTGAATAAAAAGGGGGATTGCTATAAAAAGAATCGCTTGTTTCTGAGTAATAATCACATCGCCCTTGAATGAAAATAAAAGAACCAATGTAGCCAGAAGCGCTGTTATAGATACGGGCGTTAAGAAGTGTAAGAATTTTTGCTGAAACCACACCAACCCTTTCGTTTTGATGATCCATTTTCTGGAAAAATACCCCGACACCAGAGGAAGGGCAACGTAAATTAAAACCGATAGCACTATTGTTTCCCAGGGGATAGGCATCTTGTTCACTTTTAATAAGAAACCACCCAGCGGGGCATAAAAAACCAACATGGTCAAAGAATTTATTGCCACCATAACAAGGGTTAGCCCGTCATTGCCCCTTGCCAGATATCCCCACATTAAAACCATTGCCGTACAGGGGGCTATTCCTAAAAGGATAGCTCCGGATATATATGAACGATAAATATCTACCGTGCTTCCGTCTTTAATAATTTCTGTGCCGGGTAAATAATCTTTAAATATATATCCTAAAAAGAATGTTGCGATGAGATACATCGTAAACGGTTTAATGCACCAATTTATAACCATGGTCAGAATAACCGGTCTGGGGGTCTTCCCTGCTTTTATAACCTCCGCAAAGTCTATCTTCACCATAATAGGATACATCATAAAAAAAAGGCAAACGGCAATAGGAATAGAAACTTCATATACCGCAAGGGAATCTAACCTGAAGGCAACCCCCGGCGCCGTCTTCCCCAAAACAATGCCTGCACCGATACACAGCAACACCCAGAGTGTTAAATATTTCTCAAAAACAGATAATTTTTTTTCGGGAATCTCTTTCACTCTTCGCTACTCTTTCGCTTTTAAAAAAACGTGCTCAAAATCTTACATCTCTACCGCAGGGGAAGGCTGTCTCCCTGTCAGTCATATACAGTTCGCTCCTGAAGAGATCAACCCATGACCCATGATATGGAAGTATGCTCCTGTTCAAGCTATGTTCCCCCGCTGGCGGGGGTGCAGGGGGTGGACTGGATTTCTCCATCGATTCAACTACCTCTTTATTATGAAAATAAATTTGACCCTCTTTCCCACGCTCCGCAGACAATTCCACCCCTTAATCCCCCGCCAGCGGGGGGACAGGCTTACCACATCCCTTACAGCTTTCATGCCTTTGCAGGGTTGATCCAGGTACATTTCCGGTTTTTTATGACTTCTGCCATGTTTTAATGAAACGTACAGTAGAATTAACCCCTGACAGCGTTGTTTTACCCCAATCACACAAACGGTTACAAAAAAAGGGATGCTCCTCCTGACGGAGCTATTTATCCTAAGCTAGCATAGCCAGAACTAAACAAGCACGAAATACGAAAAACGCACTCGTTTAGCATTTTAAATAATACTCTCGTTTCCAGGCTCCGGCTCTTCCGCTCGTTCCCAAGCTCCACAGACCGGGTCAAATGGACAATTTTATCCTATTTTACGACAGGCATTCTCCACTTTTATGGGAAAACAGCACTAAATAAGGTCGAAAACAGGCATAATGAGAGGAGTTGTCCCCACCTTTAAGACAACAAAGTTCTTTTGGTCCAGTCTGTGGAGCTTGGGAACAAGCGTTTTTGCTTTTTTAAAAAATATAAACTGTTACCACTTTTCTCTCATACACAGCCAATGTTTCGTCGTGTGAAATTCATTTAATGCAACACACTCATTTTGGCGTTCTATTGTTTTAAGTAAACCGACAAATTAACAGCTATCTTCTTCTTTTTCTTCTCCCTTTTTCTGCACGATCTCTTGTAAAAAAATTGTTACTTTTTCTATATTTCTTTCATTTAGTGAGTAGTAGACCCATTTACCTTCCTTACGGTCTTTAATGAGACCGCTTCCCCGTAAAATTCCCAAGTGGTGAGAAACAAGATTTTGCGGAAGTTTAAAATATTTATAAATATGACACACGCATTTTTCGCCGGATGCAAGATACGAAATAATATTGAGACGGATTTCACCGCTCAACGCTTTTAGTAATTTGGCAAATTGTTGGGTTTTGATAGTGTTCATAAATATATATCAAATTATCTTGATATAATATGAATTGAAAACCTGAATGTCAAGGTCAAGGTGCTTGTGGGTACATTCCAGATTTTTTGAAACTGTCTGCACAATGTAACAAAAGCATCCTGCTTGTGATATTTAATACACAAGCGGCCTTGCCTATACGTCCCGGCACGCAGACAGGCGACTCTCCCAGACCGGGACGGTCTGGCTACCTTCGGAAACGTACGCAGACAGGTAAGCATCATAGAGACACGCCATGGCGTGTCTCTACTAATTGTTTATAGCTAAAAGTATTTATTCCCCTAAAATTTAATATACAATCCAGGTATCAATAGATGGGTGGCGCAGGCATTTTGCCTTTGCGGAATACAGGCAGGAATGCCTGTACCACCCTTGCAATAAATTTTATTATTCATCTTCCAAAAAACCTTATTTTTTTACTTATATTTACAAAAAATCGGGAATGCCCCCGTGCTTGTTATGATAAAAATAATTTTTCCGTTCATACTTTCAGTAAAGCGGCTTTGTTGCCTGAAAGGTGATGAGAATGCTGTTAGCAGGGATGAGACAGGTCGGATAACACCACAGAAAAATATCACAAGAAACCGTGGCAATTTGAGCAAAGTCTGGGCATCAAATACTTCTCTCACTAAAACGCATAAGAGAGCGCCATGGGAAGAAAAGACCAGGAGAACAGGCGTATGGCAATCTACCCTTCTTTAAATAAATCGCTGAAAAGGAATTTACACAAGATTGTTGACAGTACCCGTTCTTCTTTGCAAAGACAACTTTTTATCGTTCATGCATTATCTGGTCATTCTGCGTGATGATAATTCATAGTCGGTTAAAATGTCGTAGAACAGCTCTGGCTTTTTTTCTTTCAGTTCTATCATATAATCCAAAAATTTCCGGGTACCATCACCTAAAATCTTTCTTACTTTTTCCATTAAGAAAGGATGCTTCTGTGCTTCATAAATAAAAGGCTTATCAGGGTTCACCTGCTTAAACATTTTAACATCCTGGATGAAATGTAAAATATAAATCATATCCTGAAAAAGGGTATCCATGCCATAAGTGCTCGCCCGATCCATGAAGTCTTTAAATACATGATAGACTGAAACATACTCCAGAATCACTGATTCCATTGCATCCAATGAAAAATATTCCAGGTGTTCCGCATCGCTGCGCATGTGCTTTAATTCTTCTAAACTTGCATTTTTGATCTTCGACATTGTTATTACCGGGAATTTTAATGCACTAAAATTGGTGACAAAAAAGTTACGCATCTCAGAACGATACAGGTGACTCTTTATGTACATCAATTGATTAAATTTTTCTGCCTTTTCTTTTCTTTCTAACAGCCTTTCTATTAATAATGCACCCAGCAATATTTCAAGGGGTATTGCAGCCACGTGCAACATAAACTCGATATGTGTCGCATAAAAAACATATAAAGAGCATGCCGATGCTGTTATCAAAGAAATATAGAGCCATGCTTTTTTTGTAAATTTAGCCAGAGACAGCTTAAGTTTCAATGAAAAGCTTTCCAGACGTCTGGATTGATTAACGGCAGTTTTCTTGTATACGCTCAATAAACTCGTTTGCGTGGCAATGATCGACCAGAGTCTCTCGGTTTCGTCAAGCACGGTCTTCTCGTTTATGTAAATTTTTTTTGATACAAAGGGCAATACCGCCATCCTTGTATTCAAGGCGAGATATTTGAACATCTCTGCCGTATTCCGTGGAACCCTCGTTTTCGAAAATATAACCACCGTAAATAAATTCCCCGTAGGCAACATACTTCCAAACCCCAATGCCGATTTAATTCCGAAAGGTATCACAAATTCATCCTGAGCTGGAATATGGGGACTTCCCAGGGCATCGGGCACGTGAAACACATTAAAAATCTTACTTTCCAGCTCAGTCTCAAGAGTAGGACGAGGATGTAGCACCTTGTCAATATCTATCCCGAACTGGTAAACCAATTGGGCGATCATAGGATGCTTATCCACCGTTTGCTTATCTACCAGGGGAATAACCCGGTGTCCCTTGGAGCGTTTTATCGAATTCCACTCAGGTTGCAGTCCCACTGTTGCTAAGAGGACTAAGCAACTCGTAGTATTAGTCAAACGTTGCCCCTCTGACATCATGTTGGCTAATTGACGTAATTCTTCGTCAAGGCTTTCGTAGGTATATGTTATGAAAAAGCGCACCAGTGCAGAGGACTTTTCACCTGTCCGCCTGTCAATAAGGTGTTCGTAAAAATAGTGGACCACCGAATCAGCCAGTTCCTCTACACCTTTCGCTTTATACCCAAGGTGCTCCAGTGCATCTCCACATCGGGTCATGTCCTGAATGGTAAAATTTGTAAGATCGTACATTGCTTTATTTACCTGTAATATTCTTGGTGCGGCCTTTGGCTGCAACCAAATTCGAAATACGAAACTTCTATTCTATGGGTGCATTCCCGATTTTTTGTAAATATTCGCACATGCCTGTTGGTTGACAGGTATTGTATCGCAAACATCTTGTTTGATTAACCCTGACAGGGTTGTTTCTGCCATTTTCAAGCGGTAAAAGACAGGTTTGAAAACTGTCTCTACGTTACTGTTAACCCCTACTGATTGTTTTTTTTGCAAAAAAATCGGGAATGCACCCACTTCTATTCTTGATTGGTGATTGGATTCTTGATGCCACATGATAAATACAATTAACAATTGTTTTTTTAGTTCACATCTTTTACCTGCCTATAGACACTCATCTATTACCGTTTTTAAGTCAACCTTAAAAATATCCGAAAACCTTCTGTACGTTTCTGCCTGTCTGAAGTAGTTTAAATGATAGACATGTTGCCACGGTTCGTAGTTAAACTTTATTCCGCTTTTAATACCGGTTGGCCATGGAACGACCATCTTGTCTGTGTCAACGACCAGGTCATTTGGATCGCCGAAATAGACGTCGGCAATGCTATCCGTTATATCGTCTTTAAGCCCTCCTTTGAAAATGCCCGACGGTTCAAAATCCGACCCAATGGTGTTATATACAACATCGCCGCCGATACTGCTACTGCTTTTGTTCAGTTTTTTAATAAATTCAGAATTGGGATTCATTGCCCAGACGCCCGGTATTGCATTCGGTTCCTTTAATTTAGACGCGGCAAACTTTATCAGCCCTCCCACGAGATTGAAAAATATCTTCATCGGCGCCCCACCCGTGAAAAAGAATATGTTTGTCAGAAGGTCGATCTTTTTGGCCAGTGAGTCCCATTTTCCAGGATTTGCAAGACTCGTCCCACCGGCAGGGCATGCGACCATTACAGCATTGTCTACATTTAAATAACCATTGCACAGTTCCACAAATGAGCGCAATACAAGTCCTCCACGGCTGTGCGTTACAGTATCGAATTTTATTCCCGTATCTAAAATACCAGTACTCTCCAATGTAGACAGCATGTCTTTTGCATTATCCTCAGGGGTTTTAGACAAGGTAAAATGGTCATATCCTAAAATAACGGGATATTTATTTTTTAAAACCGCCAGTATTTTTTGCGGCACATCTGCATATCCACCTTCGATTGAACTCCCCGTGCCATGTATAAAAAGGAGCGCTTTCTTTTTATCTTTCATTACGTCTTTAATACCGCCCCAATCCGAAACCGGATCGGCAGTTGTAAGGCCTTCAATAAAACCTAAATTGTGTTCTATTCGTTTAAAACCTTCCTTAATTTTTCTCCCTTCGTATTCACGCAGCATATTGTTGATAGCCGCCGAACTGCCTTCTTGTATCCAATCTGTCGCAAATTTAAAGACGTGAACAACCTTGCTCCATAAACCCCTTGTGGTTCTGTCCTGCACTTTAAACGGAACACTAAAGAGACTAATATGCCTGCCGTCATCGGATACCAAATCCCTGTTACTCACACAATCGTTGTTTTTAAAGTGCCAGGACCAAACGCCATCTTCATAAGACAGAAGAACTGCCTCTTCACCAGGATTGCATCTTATAGCAAGCGGAATGGGTTTTACCATTTCTTCAACACCAAAAGCACGCTGCTCATTCGGACAAAATTCAAAGACTTTTTCAATTTTAAAATCCTTGCTGTCTTCCAGAAAATCCAAACAATCCGGATTATAAGCACTTCCCAGTGCATCGCGACGTCCGCTCTGCGCTTCTTTAGCATTTGCTATCCCGGTCAGGTCCTTTATCGTTCCTACAAATTCAGACGTAGAAGGCAGGATAATATATCTTTAGAAATGGCATATTTTGAGTGTTTTGTAGAAATGTTTATACGTTTTACAGTTTTATAGGATTCGGGAGTAGAGACAGGTTTGAAACCTGTCTCTACCATGTAGTGCGACGAACCTCGTCGCACTACAAATGACAATTTCCAGTTTCAAAAGACTAAAGTGTGAAAAACCTTTGTAAAGCCTGCGACTGTCGCTTCTCCGCCAATTTTTGTTCCGTGTTTACGAATCTTGCTGCAATGGGTGCGCAAGTCATCGATATGGTTTTCGAGATGCTGCGCCTCCGTCTTTGACTGGATGAAATAGTCATTGAATCGCACCAATTCCGATCCTTGGACGTCTGCGGAGATAGCAAACCGAAAGTTAGTCAAGACGGCTGAAGCGCACTTAATGAGTAACAGACTTTTTTGCAACTCATCCACCATAAGGTGCAAGTCGCTCCGAACTTCAGGATGCTTGGCTTCGATATAGTCTTTTCCGCTTTTGACTGCCTCGGCAATCGTCTTAACGCTGTCGATTCCTTCTGTAACGAGTTTCAGTGCGTCGATCATGTCCTTGAGCATTGTGTATTAACCTCACTACGTAGTTTGTAAGAAACCAGAATGCGCCTCTTCTGACGTAACGCTCCGGATGTACGGCATCGGCCATAAAAGTATCAGGAAACATGGTGCGTTGTCCCCGGTGTCCGCACCAGACGGTTGTTAACTCATTTGTCTGTTCACTGAGAGTGGCGATTGCACTCGCCATTTATTTGTAAATGTCTTCGGGGAGCCACATGGCCAACTCCCATGACATTTGGTTAACCATTCTGTATCCGAATCAGGAGAGTTCTCCTTCAGGCTTCTTGCTAGTGCCAGATACTCAGCAACTCTGACTGCTTGTTCGCGCACCTTTACTTCCCATTTCAGATTTTCAAGAAAAGCGGAGTGCTCTTTTCGGAGTGACGTCTTGAGTCTTTCGCTGATTCAGAGTGATGGAAGGTATTGAAGCACTCCGAAGAGGATCACTCTCAAACTAATTTCTGGCAACCCAAGTGTGAATGCCATTTTTTCTTCTGCTAACAATAATTATACAGTCTGTATAAAACGGCAAACACGAACTGCCTCAGTATGTCTAAAAAGTTGCCGCGTATTTTTTTTTGACGTATTGTAACTTATTTTTATCATGTTATTGCTGCATTTCAGCTAATCGCTCATTACGAATTATACAGACTGTATACTCTGGCCTGTAAACCATCGACCTGACTTCGAATTCCGATATATCCTTTCATGATAAGCTGGAAGGGAATCAGGAATTCCTTTCTTAAAAAATAATCCACCCTATATAACCCGGCGATTATATTAAAAATACTATCTTTGTAAATACCCTATTCTGGGTGTATACAAATGGGTGTATGCTTTTGGAAATTCTGATATCTCCCCCGGAATATCCTGAATTTCTTTTTTATTTAAGCAAGATTCCTGCGGCAATCAAGAACTCCATATAGTAAACAAGAAGGGATATACATTATATATTAGTGGTTTAATTCCTTCTAATCGTTTATGAATTTCACTCCATCTCTAAAATATCCTCCTTTCCTGAATCCACACTCCCAATTCTCAATTAGGATATTTTACCTTATTCCAGCCAACCTTTCGAGAAACGGATACATTCTACTCTTGGCATCTGTTTGCTGGCAAAGCCGGTAACAGAGGTCAAGGGTCTGGTTATGAAGAACCCTGCATTATTACAAATTGATCATTGTGAAAATTTGCTAATGTAAGAATATCGGGAGAGAGATACCTACTTTCTATCACAAAACCTATATTTACAAATATATCGACAACAATCACTTTTTCTAAATTTCAGAAAGCTTATTCAATTGAGCTGAATCAAGTATTATAAAAAAATACTTGACTTACACTTGTCATTGCCTTAACCTTACGCCATTTCAAAAAAGCAATTTCCTATCATTTATTCATTATCAATTTATCATTCATTGTCGTAGGTGATGAATCTTTGCAGACGACAATGAAATGTACAAAAGGATTTTCTTGTCTCGAAAGGAAAAGACTCTATGGAACAGGGAAAAATTGATTTAAAAAAAGAACAGCAGTCGTCCTTGACTCGGACGCGGTATAAGTATTCATTGGCGGCGAAATGTTTTTTTGTCACGATGGATTGGATTACAGGGAAAAAAGTGACTCTGGCAAAAACAAAGCTCATTGAAATTCTGGCAAGCATTCCTTACCGGGCATGGGAAGTTCGCCAATATGGGCGGTTGACGTGCTTCTTTCGAAAAAAAGAAGTTGTGGAAGAAGCCCTGAAAATTATGGCATGGGGGCGGGAAGCCCAGGACAATGAATATTGGCATTTGCGTGTTATTCATGAAAAAATGAAAGAAGACGGCGTTAAAGAACCGTGGTATTTCTTTCCACTGATACCCTTCGTGATGGTCATTTCCTATGTGTTGATTACGCGGTTCATGGCGTTGGTAAATATCCGCCGGGCATTTCTTTTTAACGCAGAGTTTGAAGACCACGCCGAACATGTTTATGCTCAGTTTGTCGCAGAGAATCCTCAATGGGAGGATCAGCCTGTTCATAATGAGCTGGTTAAACAATATGGGGATCTTAACACTTGGGCGGATGTGTTCCGGCGCATCGGTTTGGATGAACGCGATCACATGAATGATAGTTTCGTTTTTTGCGGCAAACGTGAGTGTATTGTCAAGTACGACGGAATGCCTGTTAGAGTGTATGAATGAATATGAGGTCACACCTTAATTAGTGATTTAATCTTTGTTATTCTCTTATTAATTTTATCATCTTTCGGAATCCTTGATCTCATAATAGTTACTTGCCGACTTATTGATGAATAATCAATACTAAACAAGTTACCAATTTCCTGGTTATCATACCAACCTATGTTCCATAAAAGATAGATTAATAAATCACGATTTAGTTTATTTTGAATCACTTATCCATGTGCATGCTTTTAGAAATATTGGGTTTATTGGTTTTGGGTAGCAAGTGATAATGATTATCCATAAGAACGTAGGCGTAAACCACAACTTCAACCTCAAACCTGTCCGACATATTTCCTAAAGTTTACAGAAACAAAACGTGATCACCATTATTCCGAAAAATATCTCTTCGCTCATTGCCGCGCGATAAGTTGTGATAATAAACGCCTTTAAATTCTGTACGTCATTGTCTTGTCATCAAAGACAAGGTTGCAGACACTATCTTTTATTGTCAAGTATTTAATCACTAATCAAGGTTTGATCCTCATTTCCTCGTCTGCTCTAATTTCTCTTTCCCTTGATGTTCAGTAGGGCTGATAAACTAAAAAAACTTGTAATTTTCTTTAGTTTTCGCTAAACTGACCCCCCAAATAGAAAAAAATAATTTCCTATCATCTGATGCAAACTAAGGAGGCTGAATATGTCAGACCAGAGACCCACCGATGAATTACGCGAGGAACATGCGCATGTACTCAAGAAATTAGACGCACTGGAAAGAATCGTTACTCACCCTGACAAACGGCCGGAAACGACTGCAGAACTGAGAACGCTGGCCACCTTTTTCCAGACGGAATTCTGGGTACATTTTACCAAGGAGGAAGAGGCTTTATTCCCGGAAATGGGCAAGTACACCCTCGTAGGTAAGGGACCTCTTGGCATCATGCTGCGCGAGCATGTTGAGCTTCGTGCAAGTAATGAACTTTGGCAGGCGGCGGTTGCCGGTTATCTGTCCAACACTGATGGCTCTGAGTTTATTGCGCCGATGAAAGGGAATGCTACTCACTTTGCCTGGATGCTGCGTGACCACATCAACAAAGAAGACAACTCGCTGTTTGTCATGGCCGAGCAATGGCTAAAACCAATCGAAAAACAGAATGTCGCCCGACTATTCATTGAAATTGAGGCTAAAGAAAGTGCGGCTGTGAAACAGACATAATGTGTTTTAAGAATACTTCAACCTCCCGACATTAGTCATTGGTCATTTGGTTACACGACAGACAGTAATATCTACCGAAAGCAAAACATGCTCTGCGCGTTCTTCTATACATAATCAATAGTTCCTTAATATCGGCTTCTGAAATTCCATATTTGCCTTTTATACGCGGACGGGTGAGTACTTCTGCAATTTCTTCCAGTATCGGTTCTGAAATAACCACGTGGAGTGTGTCTTCTTCAAAACAATTTTCTTAATCTGGCGGGAATCCGTAAGGGTTTAATAGAGAGGAAATCCAGATATTGGTGTCAATAACAACCTTAATGGACACTTTTCTTTTGTCTCACTTCTTTTATGGAGTGGGCAATATCAGATTCAATTTCATTATGAGTATATCGTGCAGATTTTTCATGTATTTTCTCGATAATGCAACGAAAACGTCTCTGCCAGTCATCAAGAGAAATAATTTTTATCGTTACCTTTTCATGCTATTTTACTGCAACATCTTGAAACGGTTATGCATTTTGAAAAACGAGCATTAAAAACAAAAAGTTGATGGATAATAGTACGGAACGGAATGAGTATACCGGAAAAAATACTTTTTATAGAAGACCTATAGGATAGCGTATCTTCTATGGATTCGGAGGTGCCTGTTCCAGAGAGCCACAGGGAGGAATTAGACGCCCGGCTGTCAAAAGATTATTCTCCCGAAGATTTGTTAAGTATCGAGGAATTACAAAATCGTATTGAGAAGAGGAAATGATATATTCTTTGTTGTTTCTTTCTGAATTAAAAGAAAATTCCGTAAATGGCTATTTTTGGTATGAAGAGAAATGAATAGGGCTTGGTGAAGATTTTCTTCGCGTTTTTTATGCCCTTTCGGAAGAAATCAGACGAAATCCGTTAGTCTATAAGACAGTATATAAAGATTTCAGACGTTGTTTACTTAAACGTTTTCCTTATGCGATTTATTATAGAGTCGATAAAGCGGAAATTATTGTATAGGGTTTATCCTCCTTTCTGGCAAGATGCTCAATATTATACCTGTTTCATATATTTTGATGCCATACACGTTCCGCATGCAGTGTGGCTGGAAATTTGGCGGGGAAGCAAGGCTAAAAATATTGCCCGGCATTTAAGCATAAAAAGCGATAAATAAACGGCACGATCAGCTTTGCGTATTCTCCGTCTTTTCCATTCTTATGGCGAACATGAGAATGGCGGGAATGATGAAGATGGTAAAAATTGTCGAAAATGCCAGCCCTCCAAGCATTACACTCCCCAATCCCCTGTATAATTCGGAACCAGGACCAGGCGCGATGACTAGGGGAAGCATGCCGAATATACTGGTAAATGCGCTCATAAATATCGGCCTTAACCTTGTCCTCGTTGACTCAATTACGGCGTCATGATGGTTCATCCCCTGGAATCGAACATTATTCAGTGCCTGATATACAATGAGAATAGCGTTATTAACAACAACACCGATAAGAATTACAAAGCCGAGCATGGTCAAAATGTCAAAAGGCTGCAAGGCAATACATATATTGACCAATCTTAGCCCGATAAAACCTCCTGCAGCGGCAAGAGGAATGGTAAACATGATAATTAAGGGGTAGATAAAATTCCCGAACAAGGCGGACATTAATAAATACGTAATAACAACTGCAAGGGCAAAATTCCATTGCAGCGCTTTTCTTGTTGTGGTGAGTTTATCCGCTGCACCAGACAATCTTATGGTTACCCCCTGAAGCATGTCCTGTTCTTTTAGTGTTTGCAAAACCGTCCCGTCAATGATCTCCATTGCTTCCTGCAGGGGGATCGTTTCGGGAGGGGTCACCTGGAGTGTTATTGTACGATCCCTTTCCAGGTGCCGGATTTGAGTAATGCCGGTTGTTCGCTGAAGCTGAGAGAGGGAATATACCGGTACTACAGATCTATTGGGAAGAGAAATAAGTGAGTTATATAATATTTCAGGCGTATGAATAGTTTCATCAGACGCCTTAACGATAAGGTCGATTTTTTTTTGCCCTTCTTGTTTATAATATCCGATCTTCCTTCCATCCATTAGTATGTCAAGGGCAATGCCAAGTTCATAAGTATTCATCCCCGCAGCCATGAGGCGATCTCTTGATGGCACTATTTTTAACTCTGGAAAAAGGATCTCTAGTGAGGGTATCGGCCTGATCTGGGCGTCGGGAAGTTCTTTCTTTATCATTCCGAACATGGTTCCTGACACTTGTACAATTTGATGAATATCGCTGCCGCTAATATCCACTTCGATGGTACGCCCTTCCCCAATACCTGTTTCAAAAATGCCTGCCTGCATGCTTACTCCGTACATCCCGGGAATGGATTGGATTGTTTGCATAAACAAAGGCACCAGTTCTCCGGCGCGTTCTTCATGCATGCATTTTGCGCCAAAAACCATCCTTGTGTCCGCCCCGATATAAAACACATCACTTATTCCTGGGAATCCGTTATGATCTTTCTGCATGTAAGGACCAAGCTGATTGGCTATGTGCCTGCCAATGTCCATTCTTTCTTTGTAAGAGAGGCCTGGAGGAGGTACGAGTATGCTCATAACAAGATTCCTGTTTCCCTGTGGAAGATACTCCATCTTTGGCAATAAGAGTATTGTCGCAATAAAGGAAAACGCGGTAAGAATTAAAATAGTTGCTATTCTGGTTTTCCCCTCCTTAATTGCGAATGCCACTAAAGCCATGATTATTTTCTGAAAAAATGCACCTGCTTTCAGAAGCACACCAGGCCCGGCGAATGATTTTGTTTTTACTTTTAACCTTCGGAACAGTTGTTCCGAAAACATGGGGATCACAAAAACAGAAACGAAGAAACTTAATCCTACGGCGCATGTTACCGCAATTGCAATATCTCTGAAGAGCTGGCCAGCTTCTTCCTGCACAAACACTATGGGAAGAAATACCGCAATTGTTGTGAGCGTAGAGGCGAGTATTGCTCCCCATACTTCTTTCGTTCCTTCATATGCGGCAAGAAAAGCGGTCTTCCCCGATTTTCTGTGACGATCAATATTTTCCAGCACCACGATAGCGTTATCTACAAGCATCCCGACCGCAAAAGAAATTCCGGCAAGGCTTATAACATTAAGATTTCTTCCAAATGCCTTCAAGAACAAAAACGTGCCAAAAATGCTTATGGGAATAGAAGTGGCGATTATTACGGTGGAAGAAACATTTCTCAGGAAAAGCAGCAATACTGCTATTGCGAGAAAGCCACCAATAAGGATATTATTTTTCACAAGCCGGATTGCCCCGTTAATATAAGGCCTCTGATCGTATACCCATTTCAGATAAACCTTTTCTTCGGCAAGTTTTTCTTTATTCAACCAATCCACTACTTCATAAATGGTATTAGTAAGTTCAAGTACGTTTACGCCCGATTCCGGTTTTACGCCAATAGCAATGGCTTCTTCACCATTATGGAGCATTACATTGCTTAGTTTTTCATAACCAAAACTGACTTTTGCCAAATCCGAAAGTACGATTCGCTGCTGGCCATCGGATTTTATTATTATATTTTCAATTTCTTTCGCCGAATTAAATTCCCCAATCGTTCTTATCCGGTAATCCCTTCTTTCAATGCCCATAATACCTGAAGAGATATTCACGTTTTCCGCTTTTAAGAGAGAAACAAGTTCCGTTATTGTTACACCGTATGCAGCCATTTTTTGGGGATTGATAATGATATGCATCTCTTTGTCAGTCCCGCCATGAATCGCAAGATCTGCAACCCCCTTTACCCGGTCAAGATATTGTCTGACCTCGTCTTCAAAATATGTCCTGTAGGAATAAATCGAGCGGGGATTGTCTTCCGTTGCATGCAAAATAATCCATATAACGGGTGATGCCGCACTTCCCGTGGGATTGATTATTGGTTTATCAACATTTTCAGGATATTCAGGCACTTCGTTGAGTTTGTTGGAGACCCGCAACAATGCATCGTCAATTCTAGTTTCAATTGTGAATTTTAGTGTAATTGAACCCATTCCGTCAAACGACTCGCTCTCCATTTCTACAAGTCCGGGTATGCCTTTTAAAACCTTTTCCTGTTCTTCGATTATTTCACGTTCAATGTTGTATGGAGTAGCTCCCACCCACGTAGTAGTAACCGTAATTTCGGGTTCGGTAATGGTGGGACTTAACTGGTATGTCATTGTGAGAAGGCTGATTACCCCGAAAAGCACAACAAAGATAATCCCAACGATAATAGTAACCGGTTTTTCAATGGAAAATCTGATGCTGTCCAAAAGATTATATCCCCTCTCTCTTTACATTTATTCTCTGGCCGTCACGAAGCCGTTCATTTCCCTTTATTACCACCTCTGTTCCTTCCATAAGGCCAACTCCTTCAATGCCAGCCTTTGTTTCACTGTAGTCCAGTACGCGAACAGGCGTCATATATGCTTGTGAGTCCTTTACCGCAAAAACCACCGTGTTTCCGAAAAAGTTGATTATTGCATCCCTGTCCACCAGAAGAGATTTCGTTTCTTCTCCGGAGGGCAAAGATACTACAGCCTCCATACCGGACATAAGCGTTTCAGCGTCTGTTATTCTTATTCTTACAGGGAACGTTCTTGTTGACACATCGCCGTGGGGAATCACGACAAATATTTTCCCATGGAATATTTTTTCGTTAATTTTGACAACGGCATCCATATTTTGTTTTATTAACAGACATATTTTCTCAGGAACGTTAAGAACTACTTCAACCACATCGGTTTGCGCAATGGTTGCGATAACAGTACCTGGCGTAAGCCATTCGCCAACCTGCACATATTTTTTTAATATTACTCCATTAAAGGGAGACCGTATGTTTTTCTTTTGAAGTTCGATTGAGAGCGACTCCAACTCCGCTTTTATTGAATCAGATTTTTTTTCAAAATTAATCAATTTAAATATAATTTCGTCATACATCTGTTGAGAAACGACTTCTTCGTGATACAGTTTTTCAACCCTTTGTTTGTTTAATAATGCCAGATCGATGTCGGATAAAACCTGATCCCTTAACGCCTTTTTCGATTTAATTTCTTTTCTCAGCAAATCCGAATTCGTTTTTACAAGCAACTCTCCCTTCTTTACCCTAAAACCTTCTTCAAGGTTTACATAGTCTGCCTTGCCATTTACTTCAGCCGCAACATCCGATATATAGGGATAATTTACCGTTCCTATAAATTCAGTCTTTGGAGTCATTATACCGGTGGTGATTTCTGAAACAACGACAAGCGGCGGTGGACTCTGTTTTTCGCTTTGTCCGAAAAGCGATGAAATAATTGAGAGTAGCACAAAAGGCACGATAAGAAAATAACACGTCCGCATAAACATAAGGTATCCTTAAAAAAATAAATTTAAGTTTTGGCAAAATATAAAAAAGGGGGGGGGTGAGAAAAAGAATTTAAAAAAAGGGGGGAAATCTTTTTTTAATAAATTTTTTTTTTTTTAAAAAACCTAATTTGTTTGGTATATCTAACGGTGAAATCCGATTTCGTATTTGAAAATTAATACTCAATGTGAAGGAATAAAGGTAAATGAGCAACAATTTGAGAATTGAACATTAACAGATATAATACCTCAAAAAATTATTTCATTGTCCCTGACGCGAAGATATCGACAAATTCCTTTATAATCGCATCTGAATCATCAATTCTGTATTTTTTCCACATGAGAAATTCCTTTGCATCAAAATAGGAGAATAACATCCCAAGGAAGGCACGTGCTGCAGTTTCAGCATTAAACTCCCGAAGAACCCCTTTCTTTTGCATCGTTGTGAAATAGGAAGCCAGCGTTTTAAAAATTTCATCAATAAACGCATGATACATTTTTAGGATTTTTTGAGGATATCTTTGAATTTCAATATGCATTATTTTTATAATATCTTTTCTCACAGCAAGCGTATCGAGGAATCTTTCCGCAATAACAGTCAATGCTTCCGTATAATGCATTTCAGCAACCTCCGGCAGAAGTCCCTGCAAAGCCGGAAGAAACGAATAGGTATTTAAAACTTCTTCAAAAAGTTTTTCTTTTGATATAAAATGCCTGAAAATCGTTACCTCTGCAGTGCCCGCCTCTTTTGCGATTTCTCTCGTAGTTGTGCCAAGATAGCCTTTTTTTGAAAAAAGCTTCAATCCCGTTTCCAGAATCTTTTTCCTCGCCGAGTGTGCTTCTTCCTGATGACCGGACATGATATATAACGAATACTGTAGTTTATTCAAAATAAAATTGATTTGCAATTGTTAGCATACGCTTACATTAGCATTATAATTTGAATATATTGTTTTTCAACATTTAAAACAGATACATAGGTTTCTCATTACTTTTTTGCATGAACAATTGTTTTGATTGATAACGACCCTTTGAACGATTACAATTATGGCTTATTGCCGATAACGTACATGCACAATACTTCATTTACCGTATCAATTTAATCTCTTGAAAAAACAAAAACGCTCATTTCCATGCCAGAGTTTTAAAACAAGGGCGATTGCTAAAAACTGTGCCCCGCTGACGTGGTTGTAGAAGGTGAAATTGAGGGGTAGGAATGCAGAATGACTGCTGCACAGCATGATTTTGCTTTGATGGTTTTTCAAAAAAACGAAAGTGTTACGATTTATTAAATTCCTCTCTTTATAACAACGGTAACAATGTTTGAACGGCTTCATTACATCGACGTTTCCATTATCCTTGCCTATCTTTTCTTCACTTTTCTGATTGGTGTGTATTTTTCACGCCGTGCATCAAAAAACATGGACGAGTTTTTTGTTTCGGGGCGATGTTTGCCGTGGTGGATTGTAGGCACTTCTATGGTTGCCACAACGTTTGCGGCTGATACGCCCCTTGCTGTTTCCGGTCTTGTTGCAAAAGGTGGTATCTGGAAGAACTGGATTTGGTGGAATTGGGGAGTAGGCGGTATTTTTGCCGTATTTCTCTTTGCACGTCTCTGGAACAGGGCTGGCATTACCACAGATGCAGAGCTGGTTGAGCTGCGTTACGACGGCATGGCTGCCGCATGTCTCCGGATTTACCGTGCAGTATGGTTTGGCCTTTTCCAGAATGTGCTGATAATTGCATGGGTTATGAAGGCAATGTCCAAGATCATTGTCACCATCATGGAGTGGGACCAGACTACTATAATACTTGGGCTGAATGCCGAGGTATTTGCCGTTTTGGTGCTTTTCCTGATTACGGTTGTTTACACGACAATGTCAGGGCTTTGGGGGGTCGTTGCTACTGATGTGGTACAGTTTATCATCGCAATGACAGGATCAATTTATCTTGCAGTTGCTTCAGTTATAAAACTTGGCGGAATGGCTGAAATACAACGCAAACTGGCAGAAGGGCATTTTGACGTAGATTCTGTCCTGAGAATCATTCCAAAGGTTACGCCGCTTAACCATACCACACCGTTTACGGAATTCCTGGCGCTTGTCTTAATCGTGTGGGTGGTTATGTACAATGTGGATGGGGGAGGTTATATTGCGCAACGACTGTTTGCCGCAAAAAATGAACGGCATTCCATGTTTGCTTATTTATGGTTTAACACTGCCATGATATGCCTGCGTCCCTGGCCATGGATTATTGTCGGACTCTGCGGCATGGCATATTTTGGGAAGATTGATGACGTGGAAACATACTATCCGCTTATGATGAAAGAGACGCTGCCTGTAGGGATGTTCGGTGTTATGATCGCTGCATTTTTCGCGGCGTTTATGTCAACTATCGACACGCAGTTAAACTGGGGCGCCTCTATCATCGTTAATGATTGTTATAAACGTTTTTTTAGGAAAACATCAGGCGATAAAGAATATGTGCTGATAGCAAGAATCGTTATTGTATGCCTTGCCTTTCTTGGTGCGTTTTTTTCATTTGCAGTGAAGGATATTTCTCAGGTATGGATTATTGTATTTTCTGTTACAGCGGGGATTGGTTCTGTTTATATATTGCGCTGGTATTGGTGGCGGGTAAATGCATGGTCGGAAATTTCGGCGTTTTCCCTTGCGCTTGCCGGCACATTTGTCTTTAAAGGCATTCCGTTTTCAAATCGACTCTCTTTTTTAAAAGATACCATCTGGGGGAAAGGATTGTCCGGTTTTTATCCGGAACAACCACTGTTTCAGTTTCCCTATTCAATTGCAGTATCAATGGTTGTTATTATTCCCGCCTGGATAGCAATTACATTCATTACCCGTCCGGTATCCCAAAACCATCTTATCGCCTTTTACAAAAAGGTGTATCCCGGAGGGCCTGGTTGGAAGTCAATTGCGCAAAAAGTCCCCGGTTATGAAGATCAAGGGATTAAACCGGTAACTTTCCTTCATATTCTATTGGGAATTATCGTGGTAAATTGCATCCTGATAGGAACGGGAAAGGTTATATTGGGCGCTGAAGTATCGGGAATAATCTTATTGCTTGTTGCAATTTGTTCGGGAACCGCATTATTTTTTTTCCTGAAAAAACAAGAAAAACGCTTGCGATAAACTGCGAATTGAATCATTGCCGCAAAACTCATTTTCAGAGCAGAAGTGCGCTGAAAAAACCAATCAACGCCCCAAATACCCCTCCCCAAACAACAAGCCAGCCCAGGTGACTGCGTATCATTTCCTCAACAATTTTCTTTACATGTTGCGGCGATAATTCATTGAGTCTCGCATTTACCATAGTATCAATCTTCGACCGAAAGGAGTCGAAATCAGTTTCTTTTTGCAATATCGAAGCTATGTCAATGTTTGTGATGATATCCGTCACCTGTTTTTCCATTTCGGCTTTAAATGGTTCTCTCAGCGGTTCAAGGGCATTTTTTCCTCCAAACATATCCAGCATGCCGCCAAAGGTCGATTTTTTCACGGTGGAAACCAGCCCGGCAAATACTTTGTCAAAATCTATCTGATCCATTACAAGTTCCGGCTTTATGGTATGAGGAAGTGTTTCCTGCGTGACTTTGGCAAAGTTTTTTTCTGTAAAAAAATTCTCCATAATCAACGAACGAATGCCTTCCTTAAATTGTTCAAACCTGAGCGTAATTATTCCTGAACCGTACAGGCCGGGTATTTTTTCGAATAACATATGAATGGCTACCCAGTTTGTCAATGCGCCGGACAAGGCAAAGAGACTTGCATGCACTATCACTGTCTTTCCAAAAAAAGATGGATAAAAATAAGAAACAAGAAAGACAATACCGGCTATAAGATTGGTAAGTAAACTTTTATTCACGAAAGATATCCTCACTGAAATTTCAAATAATAAGGCATAGATATAGTCAAACAAATAAGGTTTTAGAAAATTTACCTCTCCCCCCTGCCGCCTCTTTTTAGATGGAAGAGAAGATGCCCCCTCTATCAAAAGGAAATTTAAGGGGGCTTTGATAGTATGCTTAGTCAAATAAATCTGTTCCTGTTAAATCCCCCCCGCCGTTTTTAGAAAGCCATTTTATCGCCAAATTTTTAAAACTATATTTGTTTGGCTATATAACAAACTTCTTTAGTATGATTCATATTCCGAACTATTCGGAACGAATGTTTTTTTCCTGCGAACGGAAAGACTCTTGCAAAAACGGCCTTGAGATATCTCCCTTCCGGAAATACAGAACTAAACGGATGATCCGGCGCAGCTCCTGTGATTTTAAATATTTGCAATATTACACCGGCTTCGGCGGCTGAACGGGTAAGTATTGAAAGAAAATCTTTTTCTGAAATAAGGCCGGAACAGGAACAGGTTAGCAATATCCCCCCTGGCCGGACCACTTGCATACCAAGCCGGTTAATATCTCCATATGTTCTCATGGCTCTCTTTATTTCTCCTGTACAACCGGCAAGCTTGGCGGGATCCAGTATTACCACATCTGTTTGCGTACCACTGTTATACATTTTTCTTAAAAAATCAAATACGTCAATATGTACATACGAAATAGCTGCCGAATTTAACCGGGCGTTTTCTTTTGCGGTTTCTAATGCCTTTTCATCAAGGTCAACGCCTGTTGCAGACCTTGCGCCTGCACGCATTGCAGATATTCCAAACCCTCCGGTGTAACAAAAACAATCAAGCACCTCCTTGTCGCGACATAAAAGAGACAAGGCCAAACGGTTTTCCCTCTGGTCAAGAAAAAAACCTGTTTTGTGTCCCGATTTGAAATTTATCATCATAAAATTTTTTTTTTTTGTTTTTTTTCAGAGAGGGGGGGGGGGGGTTTTTTCCCTTTTTTAGAAATCCCCCCCTTTTTTTTCCCCATTCCTCGCAACGTAACCTTTTTTTTGGTCTTACCGTTACATTGCTATCCGGATAGAGGGTTTTTAGTGACGAAACTATCCAGTCCATAATTCCAATGTAGCCGGCGGAATAAGGTTCAACTACAATCACATGGGCAAATTTATCAATGATCAGGCCGGAAAGCCCGTCTGCCTCGCCATGAACGAGCCTGTAGCAATCCGACGTCTTATGTATCCCCAACACCTCTTCACGCAATGCTTTGGCGTATTCAAGTTTTTTTAATATAAATTCCTTGCACAAATGTTCGGTAACATTTTCGGTTAAAAGCCGAATACCGATATTGCTTTTCCGGTTATAAATACCCCTGCCGATAAACCCTCCTTCTTTGGATACCACTTCAACCAATGTCCCTGGTGGAACAGGTTTTTGCGGATGACGAATCATGCGGTTGAAGATCCATGGGTGGAGTGAATTTCTTTTTGCTTTAAGTGATATAACAGGAAGTTTCATTTAACAGAGATGGCAGTCTTTAAAATTTGTTTAAAAAGTTGTTTGCGGCCAGTATTGGCAGCGAGTAATAGTAATTCCTCACAAATATTGTTATTTACCAGACTCCGCCGGATTCCACAACCCTTTTCTATTTTCTCTTGCATCTGCGAATGCCTTCTGGAATTTCTTTTTATATTTAACATTGAGTCGCTCAGCAGAAGGGCTTGCAAACCCAGCCTTAATAATTTCCTCATTAAGCATCCTTCCATCCTCAAGATATACGTATCCCAGATACCTGCCGTCCTTATCCAAAAACTGGATGTCAAACTCTATCGATACTTTATCATTCGGTTTTACCAGGCTTTTCGTAAACTCCAGGGTACGTTTGCCTATCAGCAGGATGTCGTTTACATCTTTTTCATATTTTTCGGCGTTGTCCAGTACTGCACTGTTTAGCTTAGTGTCGGGCGTGGTTATTCCCACCAATTTAAACCGTTCTTCGTTGCTTTTATACCTTACCCTTAAAGTATCACTATCGATCACGGATAACACAATTGCCTTGTCCCTTGCAAAAAGATGGGGTAAGAATACAACATTGAATAAGAAAAACAAAACAATAACTTTGGGAGATAGTTTCATTTTAAACACGGTGTGCCTCCTGTATGAAATAATACGATTGTATTGTTTTACTGTGGACATGGATAAGCCTCTTTTAACGCATCAACAACTAACACAACTGCTGGTTCATTCCATCTTTCCGGGTTTTCCTTTAAATATTTTGACACTGTTGACACTATTTCTCCTTGTGTGGGGTCTGATGGACTCGCGCAAAAGAATGCCCCATCACATGCATCATAAACGCCTCCGATAAAACCCAGATAAAGGCCTGTCTTTAACCAATCAACCTCTTTCATCCCGGACACTGCCTTATCATTTTCCTTCATATGATCCACAAGTTTGATCCCTGAAGTGAATGGTACGGCGTCTGCATTCACTGTGTTAAAAACCCCCGCACATATAATAACCATAACAAAAAAAATACACCTTCTCATTTTATCAGTCTCCATTTTTTAATAATTTTAGTAATTCCACGATCCGTCTTTATTCCATCTTGGCGGCAATTCTTTTAAAATGCCCATTTTTTCTAACAAAACTCCGGCTAATGAACGTCCTTTTTGAAGAAACTCTCCCGATTTCGCACATTGAGGTTCAGGAATATATCCTAATGAGAGTGCTTCCTGTACCGTAATTAATCGTAATTTCCGAACATCTTTCACACAATTCGGGGCATAATATTCCTTGTCCTCATCATTAACATAAACATAGGTATTCCGGGGCATTGTCTTCGATACATTCACTGCTAATCCGGCAATAACTACTAAGAGCAAAAGACTACTGACCCCCATAAATAAAAAACGCTTTTTATCATACTTTATCATACATCGGAACCTCCCCTTTGGGCTTCTTTATAGTAATTTATGTAAAATAACGAGTGATACTGACCCGCAACCAATTAAAACACAAGAAAGCTGGGTAGTATAAAACATATTTACTTCTCTCTATATGTTTTTTCGCCGGTATTTCACACCTTCAATCAATTTTGTAAATAATTGTAACTATTTATGGCAATAATATCTTTATAATACTTTTGTAACGATAGAAAAATTATATGTAATACAGACAAATCGGAAATGAAAAACAGCGCTGTGTTTTATTCATAGTAAGGAAGGGTGACGCGATAGCGTACTCACCGTTGCTTGTATCTAAAGCTATTATACAAATACATTCATGCAAGGGTTCAGGCCACAAACCAATGTCATTAAGTTAAGGATATTTGATCAAAAACAACCCCCTTTTCTAAGGGGGATTTTGCGGCAGGTAGTTTAACTTAATGACATTGGGCTGCAAACATGAGCTCATTATGAAAATTTGCATGTGTTTACTATGCTATTTATAGTATTATTTTGTAAAAACTCTATTTTTTTCAAAAAGCCAAACTATTATAAAAATGCGAATTTATTTGTTATTTGTTATTTGTCGTTTATTATTTATGCATAGTAAACAAACAGATACCCTATTCATGATGCAGTCTTCATTATAAATACAATAGAACAGCATACCGTTAGGAGGTTGCGAAATGGATGTTACCCAAATCTTTGGCACAAATGTCTTTAACGATGAAGTTATGAGGAAAAGGCTGCCAAAGGATACCTATCAACTGCTTAAAAAAACAATTGATAAAGAAATTCCTTTACCGCCGGAGGTCGCGGATGTTGTTGCAAGCGCTATGAAAGACTGGGCAATAGAGAGGGGCGCAACACATTATACCCACTGGTTTCAGCCTCTGACTGGAAGTACCGCCGAGAAGCATGATTCTTTCATCTCGCAGACAACACAAGGCGGCATAATTATGGAATTTTCCGGCAAGCAACTTATCAAAGGAGAACCGGACGCATCGAGTTTCCCAAGCGGTGGGTTGCGCGCAACCTTTGAGGCTCGTGGATATACCGCTTGGGACTGCACCTCTCCTGCATTTTTAAAGGAAGACGGGCTTGGCGGCGTCACCCTCTGTATTCCAACCGCTTTTTGTTCCTATACCGGTATGGCGCTTGACAAGAAAACGCCAATGCTTCGTTCCATGGCGGCTGTTTCAAAACAAGCGCTCCGCGTTTTAAGGGCATTGGGGAATAAAACCACAAATAAAGTTACCCCAACAGTCGGCGCAGAGCAGGAGTATTTCCTGGTTGATAAAAAATTCTTCGCGCAAAGATTAGATTTGATTGTAGCAGGAAGAACACTTTTTGGAGCTTCAGCCCCCAAAGGGCAGGAAATGGAAGACCATTACTTTGGTCAAATAAAGGATCGTATTGCCGAGTTTATGAAGGACCTTGATAAGGAGCTATGGAAACTTGGGGTCGCTTCTAAAACGAAACATAATGAAGTCGCCCCTTCTCAATTTGAAATGGCGCCGCTCTTTACATCGGCAAATATTGCGGCAGATCAAAATCAGCTTGTAATGGAGACGCTGCAGAAGGTTGCCATCAGGCATAACCTTGTATGCCTTTTGCATGAGAAACCCTATGCCGGTTTAAGTGGTTCAGGAAAACATACAAACTGGTCATTGTGTACTGATGACGGCATGAATTTGCTTGACCCCGGAACCACACCCCACGAGAACGCTCAGTTTTTACTTTTTCTCAGCGCACTGATAACGGCTGTTGACCGCCATGCGCACCTTTTGAGAAGATCAGCGGCAAATTCTGGCAATGACCACCGCCTTGGCGCGAATGAGGCGCCGCCTGCGATTATTTCTGTCTTTATGGGACAGGAACTGACTGACATTTTAGAAGCAATTTCTAAGGGGAAAAAAGCGACTTCAAAAGGCCTCACATCGATTGAGATAGGGGTAGATACCTTGCCGCCACTTCCGTTGGATAATTCTGACAGAAACCGAACGTCTCCCTTTGCGTTTACCGGCAATAAATTTGAATTCCGTATGGTTGCGTCTTCCGCTTCCATTTCAGGGCCATGCGTTGTTTTAAATACCATTGTGGCGGAAGCGCTTGATGAAATTGCCACCCGGCTTGAAAAAGCAAAGGATATAAACAAAGAAACCACACTCGTTATACGCGACGCCGTGCAGGAACATGGAAGGATTATTTTTAACGGGAACAGTTATTCGGAAGAATGGATAAAAGAAGCGGAGAAAAGAGGATTGCCAAATATTCGTTCCACCGCAGAAGCGCTGAAAACGTTTGCGGAAAAAAAGGCAGTTGATTTGTTTAGAAAATACAAAGTACTTTCTAAAGAAGAGTTGCATTCACGGCGCGAGATTTATCTCGAACAGTATGCAAAACAGATTTGTATTGAGGCAAAAGCGGCGCTTGATATGGCAAGAAGTTTATATATTCCCGCAGTATTGACCTTTGTTAAAGAACTTGCGGAATCAATAGAAAAGCTGGAGACGATAAAAGGTTCTTCTGTTGTGCAAAGAGATTTGCTGACAAAGGTATCCACCCTTCTGGAGACGTCATACAAAAATGTTGAACAACTTGATACCGAACTGACAAAGACGTATGAAATTGAGGATAGCGATAAACGTGCGGCTGCATGCCGTGATACGGTGGTTGCTACAATGAATGATTTGAGGCAAAACATCGACTCACTGGAAAAAATTGTCTCACGAAAATTGTGGCCGGTTCCTACCTATGCAGACCTTTTATTCAATTTGTAATTTAATCGCAAAGATAAAATATTTTTGTAACAAACACATCATTTCATACTAATAAAGGGGAATTACATCAATGAGTAAGTTAATAAACAGTATAAAATCGTTTCGACGCCATGGGACGAAAATCATTTTGACACTGTCACTTGTGGTATCTTTTATTTTACCTGCATATGCGCAGGAGAATCTGTGGAAGGAACTCAATGATAAAACTACCACACTTTTACAAGAGAAAAGATACGCCGACGCAATAAAGTCAGGGGAAGATGCATTAAAGATTGCAAAGGAAACATTCCCGCCCGGCCATATCTCTATTGCAGCTTCAATGAACTTGCTTGGTATACTTTATAGAACCTACACCATGTATGACGAAGCCGAACCTCTTTTCAATCAGGCGCTGGATATTTATAGGGAAACAAATGGCACAGACCACCCTACGGTCGCTTACGTCCTGCAGGAATTGGCGGAAATGTTTCTCCTTCAGGACAACTATGCTAAAGCAGAGCCGCTTTACAAACAATCTCTTGGTATATATGAGAATGTCTCCGGACAGGACAATCCCGGCATAGTCAACATCCTGAACAGATTGGGAGAAATTTACCAACACCAGGAAAAATATGCCGACGCAATACTCTTTTACAAAAGGGCGTTGGCAATTGAAGTGGAAATCTTTGGCAACGACCACCCGGACGTTGCATCATCAATGAACAATCTTGCAACACTTTATTATCACAATGGAGAAAACACAAAAGCGGAGTCTCTTTATAAACAGGCGCTGGAAATATATGAAAATGAATACGGCGCAGACCATCCCTTAGTTGCAACCATACTGGAAAATATGGCAGTTTTTTACGAGGGAACCGGAAAAAAAGAAGCTGCAAAACAACTACATGACAGGGCAAAAAAGATTTATTCCAATTACCGGAAATGAAATGCGTTGTAACACGAATCGTACCTTATCAGTAAAATTTGTACCCTTTCGCATGGTTTATCACTATGGGTTACAAGCCTGTACCCGGCATGGATTGTCCGGTTCGAAAATAAAACTGCAAAAAATAGTTTAAGTACAGATACTACAACACGATATAGCTATAAACCCATTTTCATCGTTTCTGGGCATTGCAAATACAACATGATGACTGATGACTCATTTTGTCATTACGCGAGTATCCGCTTTGTCATTGCGAGGGTCTTTTCCGAAGCAATCAGTATACTACGAGATATTTTGTGACGTAAGAGACGCCATATCGCGGGAGAAAGAAGCAAATTAAGGGTGGCTCAAGAGCTAAAAAAATAGAATTAATTAATAGAATGAATGCAGGATGGAAGGATCTCTATGACGGTTTATGAGGTTGCTTCGGAAAAGACCCTCGCAATGACAAGCCGAGCCCCTTGCAATGACAATCTGATACCTTTTGAATGGCCCTATACATTTGAACCGGTACAGAAACAGAAATGCCAGATGTTTTCGACTCGAAAGTAAGACTACAAAAAATAGCTCAAGCTCAGGTACCGCAATATGATATGGCTATAAAACCATTTTCATCGTTTCTGGGTGTTGCAAATGCAACATGATGACCGGTTCAATCTTTTAGATTGAACCATGCCATGTGTTTGGAAAAGATATGCACGTTATTGAATTGGCAAGAGGCATAGGAACCAATAAAAAACGTTTCGGTTCAATCGTGAACTATTGAACCAGCCTGGGATCGCTGCAATGTTTTATTGAATGAACCTGCTCACGACCAGACAAGAATTATTCCCTTCAAAATCCATGTTGTTAATCATTGCGTGGTTGGTTTGTTTGCGAAGTGGTTTACCGAGGACGAGGTTGAGGTTATTTTCAGGCTCTTTTCCCTGGTGATTGATGATGTGGGGTATAATGCCGTTATTAATAGACATTGCCGTTGAAACTAGTTGTGCGGCGCCTGCCGTACCGTAAGACTCTCCCACGTTTGATTTTATTGCAGATATAGGGATATGTTTTACGTCCTCACCATACAGAAATTGTATGGCGTTTGCCTCTATGGGGTCCTGTATTTTGCATCCATTCGCATTTACGCTCATGCAATCTAAATCTTCCTTCTTTATCCCCGCTCGCTGTAATGCTTCCTGCATGGCTTTTTCAACACTGCTTACTCTTTCAAGGAGAGAATAATTTTTTGCACCCACATAGGTATTCCCAAATCCTTTTATTTCACCATAAATGGAGGCGCCCCTTTCCAATGCGTGCTGAAGCTCTTCAAGGATGATTACATAGCTACCCTCTGCCATAATGAATCCGTTTCGTTTTGCATCGAAGGGAGCGCTAATTTCCTGCCCCCCATTGATACCGGAAAGATATTTTCTGAGGTAAAATATCAAATACAAATCAATGGAAATCTGCTCAACACCACCGGTTATCATAACTTTTGCCCTATCATTCCGTATCATTCGGTATGCATCTTCTATGGCATCGATGCTTGACGTAAATCCTGCAGAAATAGTACGAACGGGCCCTTTTGCTTTAAAGAGAACGGACACATAATTGACAGAAGAGTTTAATGCCACATCGTAACTGCACATAGGGGACAATTCTGACGGGTTATTCCGTATTATTTCATAAAAATAATCTGTAGTTTCAGAAAAATTTCCCAGAGATGACCCGATAATAATGCCAATCGTATCTTCCAGAGAACCATCCTGAGGTAATTTTGAATCATCAAGTGCCATTTTAGCGGCAGAACCGAGAAAGTATGTGCCTTTATTCAAATAACGCAGCCCCTTTTTCCCCAAATGGATTTCCGGCAGGAGATCGCGTACTTCCCCGCCTAATTTGGACTTATAACAGGATAAATCAAGTGAAGTCATCGGGGCAATGCCTGATTTCCCTTCTACAAGTCCATTCCAGAATTCTTCTTTCGTATTTCCAAGGGGCGATACCGCCCCCAATCCTGTTATCACTACCCTTTTTTTCATGCCCTTATTATTGGTTAATTACTCTAATTTTCTAAAAATAGTAGTTGCATTATTGCCCCCGAAGGCAAATGAATTATTAACAATACAGGATACATTTGCCTCGCGGGCATTGTTTGGCGTTACATCCAGATTGCATTCCGGGTCAGGGGTCTCGTAATTGATTGTTGGAGGAATTATACCATGCCTCAATACTAAACAACATATTACAGACTCCACGGCGCTTGCGGCGCCCATGAGGTGTCCTATCATGGACTTCGTGGAACTACACGGAATTTTGTAAGCATGCTCACCGAAAACTCTTTTTATCGCAATAGTCTCCGTTCTATCATTATGTGGCGTACCAGTTCCGTGAGCGTTAATATATCCGATATCCTCCGGATTCATTCTCGCCATTTTAAGCGCATCACTCATGGATTTTACCGCCCCATCCCCTTCCGGATGCGGGGCAGTCATGTGAAACCCGTCGCAACTCAGCCCATATCCCGCCATTTCGGCAATAATTGCAGCGCCGCGATTTTTTGCATATTCATAACGTTCCATAATCAATATACCAGCGCCCTCTCCAATCATAAGCCCCTTACGATTCTTGTCAAAAGGCTGGCATTTATCAGGCGTTAATGCCTTAAGATTATGAAAGTGGGTAAATTCCGTTTGAGGAATCATATCGGCTCCTCCCACCATTACCACATCAAGCTTATTGTCAATCAGACGGTCATACGCCCAGGCAATGGCATGATTCCCGGAAGAGCAGGCATTAAGGGATATCATTGACTGCCCTTCAAAGTTGAAATAATTTGCCAGCATCTTCGTGATAGAATTGGGGGGGTATACCGCAGCTACTTTGTGGTCGAATCCATTATTTTTTAAAGAAGTGTTTTTTCTTAAAAGTCGCTCAAAAGGGGTCAGCTCTGCAGCAAGCGTTCCTATGGCAATACCAAACCGTTCTCTACCCGATTTCTTATCTCCATGTAATCCGCTTTCCAGCAATGCCTCTCTTGCCGCATAATAAACATACTTGTGAAGGGTATTTTCGCTGATCTGGTTTTCCAGTTCGACATCGAGGAAGAAATCCTTTACCTCGCACGACCTGTGTACCTTGTACAAGGAGGTGTCAAATGATTTCATTTCACAAGCCCCATCACGCCCTTGTGCAAAAGATTCCCAGCTTTTTTTTAAACCGGTTCCAACCGGAGTGACCAATCCTAATCCAGTAATAACGACCTTTGTCATTTTCAGTTCTCAAAAATAAGAGAGGTCAACTATCCACGAGTATATGTAAATAAGTTGACCTGAACGATGCCTGTTTTAAATCTGCAAAAAAAGGAACTACATTTTAAGGAGCTGCTTCAATTGAAGCTAATTTTTTCCCTTTGCCTTGCTTATCTGTATCAACGTAGCATTTTAAGGCTGCCTCATAATCGCCAGAGGTCTGTAAATCTTTTAGATTTTGAATCAAATGCTGATACACATTTTGCCAGTCAAGATTCACGCGAAATGCAAACATAGCGGCATTCATATTATTATTCAACTCATCCTTAGCGCGGTGGAATCTCTTCCGCAACACCTCTGTGGCAAAAATCCTGTCGTAAAGGTATTGGAACCCCTCGATCATTTCATCGAGGGTCAGTTTTTTCAATACATACGTCAAATGATGCGACGTGTAATATTTCCAATCTTCAGGAAAATGTGTACGAAAAAGCCTGTTTTCTCTGTTCAGGCGGTGATAAAGCGGCGTATTGATAAACGGACAGAGTATGCCGCAAGTCATAATATCGATATGCGAATCAAGGATAAAATCGGCTACCCGTTCAAACGTGCCAGAGGTATCGGCGTCATTTCCGAATACCATAGTTCCCCACACGGCAAGACCATGTTTTCTTATGTTAGCGATTGCCTCATAATAATTTTCTACGGATATTTTCAAATTCACATTTTTGTTCATGGACTTGAGAGATTCTTCCTCAATGGATTCTATGCCAATCAGCACGCCAACGCATCCACTCTTCGCCATATACTCAAGCGTTTCGTCATCCTTATATATATTAAGGGAGGTAAAGCCGAACCAGTTTTGATAGATACCTCTCTCGACCATACCTTTAAAAAGAGTGCGAACCCGTTCATTAGATTTCTTACTATGTCCGTAAAAATTTTCATCCGTTAGAATCAAACCGCGGTATTGTCCCTTTATCGATTCAAATTCATTCAATATATCGTCTACAGGCCGTTCCCTGTATTTTTGACCCTGAAATTGTGGGACGGAGCAAAATTCACAGGCAAACGGACACCCTGCGGTGGTAATAATCCCCGAATACCGGTATTTATATTTATCCTTCAAAAACTTTCTATCAGGGCTTAAATTGCAGTAGATTTCCATGGGGGTAAGGCCGCCGTCATACCTTTTCCGGAGACGACCCTTTTCGAAATCATCAATAATGGTTGACCAAAGGGTGATTCCCTCTCTGATCACCACACTGTCAACATATTTTGCAGCCTCATCAGGATTGCTTGTGGCATGAATGCCACCCATAATTACAGGTATTCCTCTTTTTCTGCAGGCTGTTGCTATTTTATACGCACGGTCTGCCTGATAACTTACTGAGGTAATCCCAACCAGGTCGGCGCCTCCAAAGGTAATGTCGCCTGTATTTTCATCAATGGCATATTCCTGCGTTTCATCAATGATATCGACTTGCCAGTTGCCGGGCGTTAGCACTTTCAAATAACCAAGATTTACCGGCATTTGGTTTAATACGGACACATTCTCCTCACCAACGTTACCCATTGGATGCGGGTTGATAAGTACGAGCTTTTTCATGCAATTACCCTTTTTATAAGCGTTTACAGTTTTGATGATGCTGCAGATACTGCTCCTGGCACTAATAACACCTGTGCAATAGCGTATTCATTACAATGTGATAATGAGACCTCGGCAGTATTAATATTCTTCTCTTCAACTAATTCTTTTACATTTCCATAAAAATTCAGATATGGCTTCCCTTTTTCATCATTTAACAACTCGACGTCAGTCCATTTTATTTTACCAGTCCATCCGGTTCCTAAAGCTTTGAACATAGCTTCTTTCGTAGCAAAACGTGCCGCTAAATGTTGATGTCTGTTCTTTTTCGGTAAACAATACTCAAGTTCTTTCACCGTATAAATTTTATTTAAAAATCTTTCGTTGGAAATACATAGCTTCTTTATACGATTTATTTCAACTATGTCAATGCCTATAAACATATAAATCCTAACCAACCAAAACTATCGTAACTCCTTATAAAATAAGTATCTAATATAATTTTTCGCATTGTACAGGCTAATAAATGTAAAGTCAACGACAATTTATTGTATGCATAATATCATCTTTGCTGTTCAGGCAATAAGCCCTTGTATATCGATAGCTGCATATTTACAATCTTACCTTTTTGAGCAAGCAGTCCTTAATTTGTTAAAATCTTTACGATTTTACAAAACACCTTACTTATTGCTTGACTCACTGTTAATTGATTAATAAACTGAGATGGAATTTTCATTTTTCAACCATAATAACAGGATTGCCACAGGCATCTTTGTGGAATTTTAATTTTACGATAAAACAACTTTTACGTAATTATACCGGGAGTTATGCAAAACGAATGGAACAAACAATGCAACTGGATATTATCTCAGTTAATCAAAAACTTAGAAATTTTTCCGCCGTGGAAAGAATACAATGGGCAGTTGACAATTTCGGAATGGATGCAATTTTATTGAGCAGTATGCAAAAGACGGCTTCTGTGTTAATGCACTATTTTTATTCCCTGGGCCTGGAAAATTACATCTTATTTATCGATACGGGATACCATTTTGCAGAAACATTACAACTCAGGGATGAATTCATTACACGATACAAATTAAACATGGTCACATTGTACCCTGATCTTACTATAGAGCAACAAGAAAAGCTGTACGGCAAGAAGTTGTATCAATATATTGACGGACAGAAAGAATGTTGTCGTTTAAGAAAAGAGGCGCCCTATCTTAGTTACATGAAAAACAATGGTTTGATGTTGTCTATGGTTGGTCTGAGACAAACGGAAGGCGGAAAACGCTCGAAATTAGAGCCTTTATTGCGGGACCCGAGAATAGAGGGTTATGCACTCCACCCGCTTTTTGACTGGTCGGATGAACAAATAGAATCCTACTTGCTTGAAAATGACATACCGATTCATCCTTTACATAATAAGAATTATCCCAGCATTGGTTGCGAGTGCTGCACGACGCCCGTAAGACCTGGAGAAAACCCAAGGGCAGGTCGCTGGAGGCACTTAAATGAATCATCTGACAATGTACCAAAATATTGCAATATTAACTTTTCCGATGGTTCAGGCATTTGACTTTATCCATTGTGGTATGATAGAATCCGGTCATGTATAGAACATTGACGATATTTTTATGTTTATCAGTAGTTTTATTAAAGACAGCGCACGTTATTGCTGCTGAGGTTGAAGTTGCTCCAAGGATTACCGATAGGAAAATCATTGAAAGACTTACTCAACTGGAATACGGACAAAAAAATTTAGAAAAACAATTAGAAGGCCTGCGTTCTGAAATGAACACAAGATTTGAATCTGTTGACACAAAATTTGATGCTGTCGATAAGAGATTTGATGCTGTCGATAAGAGATTTGAATCTGTCGACAAAAGATTTGATGCTGTCGACAAGAGATTTGATGACCTACGTTCTGAGATGAACGCCAAATTCGCATCTGTAGACAAAAGGTTTGACATACTCCAGTGGATGTTTGGCCTCTTTATTACCATAAGCATTGTAATTCTTGGATTTGTTCTAAGAATGTTATGGTTGATGCAAAAGAAGCAAACGATAATGGAATCAACACTTGAAAAACAAAAGGAAGAACTTGCCTTTATAAGAACTTTGATTGAAAAACTTTTCCCGCCTAAAGGAGTATTATAGGATCCACGATTAATACCAGAATTATGCGCATAACTTTTGCTCCGGCAGAATACCCTGGGGGCGGGATTCTGGTTTGCAAGCGGTAGCGCACCTATCAGAACTACTATATTTATCATACGTATCGTTTTTTATTTAATATTCTATCCAATACTCCCAATTCCAGATTCTGTCATCTTTAATAAGTTCCGTACTTTGCGAGTACACATCTGATACCATACTGTTGTACAATTCAAGCTGTTCTTTGTAACGAGAATCCTCACATAGATTAAACTTTTCTTCCCTGTCGTTCTCAATATCATATAAATATTCTTTTTTTGAATCAAAGTGAGTAAAATATTTATGATTTTTAAACCGGATTCCCGCTGATGCCCCACCATTCGCCGTCGCAAAAAATGCCCTCGCATCCCGATTCTTAAAACGCCTCAGAAGAGAATGTCCAATAAATGGATTTGGGATTTCTATGCCTAATCGGTCAAGGATTGTTGGCCCTATGTCTGCCAATTGTCTGACTTCACTGATTTTTTGTCCGGTATCAATATTCCAGTTTTTCCCAATAAGAGCGATAGGTATCCATACGAGGTCTTCCCATAATATGTTTTGTTCTCTTTCCGGGTGGGGATAGAACCAATTAATGCCGTGGTCGCTCGTCACAATAATGATGGTATTTTCCAGTTTTTCACTTGATAATACCTTTTCCAGGAAATCGCCCAGTGCATCGTCAGAATATATTGCAATATTTGATAATTGATTCTTCACATCGTTATGATCGTTCATTTCAAATTCCTTTTCAGGCAATTTAAAAGGATGATGCATGGAAAGTGTCGCAATTGTCATATAAAAAGGCCTTGGATCTTCACGGTTCTCCATAGCACTGTACGCAAATTCAAATAAATCCCTGTCTTTTAACCCCCAGTTAAACATTTCCATATCTTTTATTGGTGCATTTGTACGGTCGTACCTGGTTTCAAACCATCCGGCAAACCGGCTTAATTTGTTTGAAAACCCAATATTGCCTCCATGAACATAAATCGTTTCATATCCCCTTCTTCTCAGGATTTCAGGAAAAGACAACAAATTCAAATCAATGTTATATTGGAATATCCATTCAGTTGAAAGACGGGGAAGTATGGAACAATATACCGAAATGAGAGACCACCTTGTCTGAACGCCATTGCAATAAGCATTCGTGAAGAGTACTCCATTCTCTGTGCAAATGTCGCAAAACCTCGGGGTGGACGGCGCGGAATAACCAATGCAATCTACATTTACTGCCCGCACACCTTCCCAATGAACAAATATAATGTTTGGCGGTTCGGCGTCACACCCGGAACAATCTTCATCAATTCCATTTCTAGGAATATCATATGCTCCGGGATGAATATTAGGGTCATAATCGTTGCAATCATCTTTCAAGACATAACCGTCGCCGTCTTTGTCTTCATTGCATACTGCCTCCGGCAATTTCCCAAGTTTACATAAATGGTGCAAGGTTGCCTTTAATAGAGGATAATCGGGGTCTGGATATACCCATGGCTGATTCTTTATCCGGTCATCGTTAAGCGGAAGTGTATCCAATATTTTCTCAATATCCTTGGAATGTCTGCTCTTTATTTCATCTCCAAAAACCAGGTGTTTTACAAAGGCGATGTTATAGTTTTCCGTCAAATTGGTAATGAGCGCCGTTTTTAACGGAACATATTGAACAACTATTCCAGCAAGCAGAATAAAAAGTGAGATTGAGAATGAGTAACGGGATAAAAACACCTTTTCAAATTTTTTTATTGAAATAACCAAACTAAAAAAAAGAAATATTCCAGGGAAAATAAGAAGTTCAAAAGCCATGCATAAAGGATTAGAAAATTCAAAAAATGAGCTTGAAATATGGCCTGTGTAATTGAGGAAACTAAAATGGGTACTATTGAAATGAAAGCCAAAATATCTGAAGAACTCTACGTTGACCATCATGATTGCAAGGAGTACGGAGAAAAATACTTTTAATGAAATCCCGAAAATTTTTATTATCTTGTCCGGCATTATATCTGCCACTTTGAGCAGATATAAAAACTGTACGGGGATAAGAACAGAACAGGCAAAAGCCCCGTCTCGCATAAAGCCGAGAATAAACGGATAGACTCCGCCGGTAAGTATCGTAGTATCTGCCGGCAGCCCTCCCCGGTAAAAATACCAAAGCCTGGGCACGCTCATAAACACCCACATGAGTATTATTGGCGTAACAAATGCTTTGTTGAAATAATGTCTTTTCATAGATACAGCAACTAAATTAAATAAGGACTACTATAAACGGTGTGTATATAAAGTGGGCGAAAACGTAAACGTATTGATAGTTATTTCTCCCTCTTATGTACGTTTCCATGCTTATATCTTTCTGTTTACTGCTATAGAGCACATAACCATTGGGAAAAAGCAACCATCCATACAATAAACCAACTTACCAGACTCAGGAAAACAGCGGCGCTCCCGCAGTCTTTCGCATGTTTTACTTTAATATTAAATCCGGGAGAAACAATATCGGCTATTAATTCCAAAGAAGTGTTCAAAAGTTCGACGATAAGCACGGTAATATTACAAACGATTAACAGAAGTTTTAAGCAGAGCGAAACCTTTATGTATAGCGCAAGAGGCAGCAATATACTTGTAGCAATTATCTCCTGTCTAAAAGCACGTTCCATGACGAAGGTATCTTTTAACCCAAAAAGAGAATACATCAGGGCATTCCATAAACGCTTCATATTTTTACTTATTTATTTAAAAAAAATTAAACAGATGATTGCATCCCCACCCAATGTTTCATCATTTCAGAAGGAATACAAAAGACAGACACAAATGAAAATTACGGTCAATTACGTGCGATGCGAATTATTGAGTGTGATATATTCCTGAAATGCCTACTTTTATTAAAGATAGATGAATTTTCATATTTTTATTTTCTGTTAAAAAAAGGGCTAAAAACTTCAAATAACAAAATGCGCATATTTTTATTGTATGTAATGCCTCAGTAAAACCAAATGAAAAATATGTTGATTTTGGTAGTTAGTATCTATATACATATACATTGTACATGTATATGTACAGAGTTTTTCTTTTTACAAAAAGCTGCTTTTGTACAACAGTCATCATGCCGCTATAGCGGCATGATGACTGTTGTTGATGTTGATGTAAAGACGCATTGCATGTGCCTCTCTGTTGTGTCAACATTTTCATTACGTGCAGTAGTTTCCAGACGCATGCAATGCGTCTCTACAAAAAAATTGATATTCCTTGCGTTAAATGAGTAAATAAAAAATTTTCAGAGGCGGGAAAGAGGAAAATATGAACAAAAAAAACACATCTGCATCAGGCAGGCAGCCCAAGAAATCTACATCAGGCAAAAAGTCTTCAACGAAAAAAAATGGGATATCAAGTGATACGTCGCCGGAATCGAAACTATTAAAATCTCCATTATTTGATAAAACTTCCGCCGTTACTATTTCAAATGCTACCGATTCCCTCCTGGCACTGATCGAAAAGAACCCATTAAAACGCATTGATACAAATGCGAAAGAAAACGTTGTTAAATCTTATGAAAAATTAATCAGAAAATTAGTTAAGGAAATAAACAGCACCAGGTCATAATTCCTATTAAACAAAATTTATACGGTACATTTTAATATCAAATCATCGGGAAAGGTGTTAGAGAACCAGTGCCTGCAATGAATTTCAATTTATTGCATTGTCAGAGAAGGATCTTGCCCTTTATCAAAATCCATCACATAATTTTCTATAAAAGACGCTATTTTACCTGCCGCTTCATCTATTGACATCTTTCCGGTGTTTACAACAAAATCAGCCGTCTTATCATATAATGGTTTTCTTTTTCCCAAAAGATACCGGATTTCCTGATATTCCCCATAATTTGTCAGGCCAGGCCTTTTAGTAGTTGAGGTAATGTCTCCTTTTATTCGTTTATACAGAGTATCAGCATCCGCTTCCAGAAGAATGGCAACACCGCACTTTTTCATCCTCTTTACATTTTCCTCTTTAATAACCACTCCCCCGCCGGTAGCAATAACCGTGTTATTTTGCAAACACAACTCAGCAATTACGTCCGATTCTATTTCCCGGAATTTCCCTTCGTCGCATTCTTCAAATATGTCTTTTATGGTTTTTCCTTCTTTTTGCTCCAAATACTCATCCGCATCAATATATTTCCTATTTAATCGTTGAGCGAGTATTTTGCCTACAGAAGTTTTTCCGGTGCCTCGAAAACCAATTAAAAAAATGTTCAATCCTGATCCTCATTAATACGTTTATTATCAATGAACATTAAACGAACGTCCATATCCCTTACTTCAGTATGAGAAAACCCGACATCAAAACGTATTTGCTAGGCATTGTATGCAATATTTTCTATTATATTCAGAGGTGGTTCTGTATCCGTCCACAATCTAAACTGCGCTGCTGCCTGGCGAATAAACATAGGCATCCCCCCCACCGTTTTACAGCCTATTTCCTTTGCATCTTTTATTAATTTCGTTTCGGGAGGATTATAAATAGTGTCAAAAACAATCATATTCGGCTTCAAAAGTTTTCTATCAACGGGCGTCTCATTTATTGAGGGATACATACCCACCGGTGTTGCATTAACGAATATGTCCGTTTCCAAATTTTGCAAACCATTCTTATTGGTAAAGGAACAACCAACTTCGCCGGCAAGTGATTGCATACGATTGTGATTTCTACTAACGAGTGTAATATCGGCGCCATACATTTTTAACCCAAAGGCAATCGCACGTGCAACACCCCCTGCTCCAATAATAGTAACATGCTTGTTTTTAAAGCAAGCATCCGCTGCAGTATGGCCAGATACATTCGCAACCTCTGCGAGCACGGTAACGGCAGCTTCCAAATCAGTATTAAAACCTATCAAACGGTTATTTTTGTTTACCACAGTATTTACCGCACCAATTTTTTTGGCAATCGGATCCGCGTCATCAAGATAATTTATTATCGATTCTTTATGAGGAATAGTAACGCTGTACCCTGAAATATTTAATTTTTTAAATTCAGAAATAAATCTGCCAATTTCATCCACTTTAAAAGGAACATAAACACAATTCATGCCTATTTCTTTAAAAAGTGCATTATGAATCACTGGACTAATACTGTGAGAAACAGGATTGCCAATTAAACCATACACTGCGGTATGCTTGTTTTGGTTTTTAATATTATACCTATTTAAAAGTTCTTCGATATTGATTTGGCCGGGGGCGGATTCTTTTCCTTTCTGAAGTGATGCAAAAGTCAAATAACTGCCAAATATTTTATATAATATACGACTGATTATTCCGTATTCGCCCATACAAAATGAAATTATGGGTATTTTTGACTGCTGAAGAAGCTGGTATATTTTAATATTATCGGTTATCGAATTCGCATGAGTAACAATCTTTACAATATCAGCACCACTCTGAAATAATGTATTGTATATTTCCGAAAGATTTTCAGGAGTTTCCCTGAAATTATGATAAGAGACAATTATTTTAGTTTTGCTGGCGGCAAACAGGGCATTTCCGTTTTTTTTAACGTTCCGGATGCTGTCATGTTCTATATCTACATAATCGGCTTGCAGTTGTATTGCCTGTTTCAGCAATTGTAGTCTTTCTTCTTCAGTTCCTCTGAACTTTCCCCCTTCCCGAACCGGACGGTTTGTGACGATAACAGGCTTCGTACATTTTCCCAGTATCTGCCGTAAATTCAAATCATGAATGTAATCAATACGCAACTCGACAGCATCGGCAATTTTTGATGCACATTCCATGTCGTGAATGGCATCGTTATTATTATTTGCAACTATTGGTACACAGATCATGGGTTTATTTTGCAGCCACTTTATTTAATGCATTTAAATAGGCTTTTGCACTCGCCTCAATGATGTCAGTACTTACCGCACGGCCTTTCACATTCTTCCCGTGTATATCAACATTTACGTAAACCTCGCCCATGGCGTCCTTTCCACTGGTAATAGCCTGAATATGATAATCAAGTAACTTACCTGAAATTCCGGTAGCAAGATCGATAGCCTTAAAAAGCGCGTCTATGGGGCCGTCGCCTATTGTCGCATTATCAGCAACACTTCCATCACTCAATCTGATCCGAACGCCTGCAGTTGGCACAACATTTGGCCCGCAGCTAATGCTTAAACTTTCTAACTGGAAAATGTGAGGAATTTCCATCTTTTCCGTATCGATAATAGCTTCTATTTCTTCATCAAATATCTCCTTCTTCTTGTCAGCAAGCCGTTTGAATTCTTCAAAAGCCTTTTCAAATTCAATCTCCGTCAAATCATACCCTAACTCCTTAATTCTTTCTTTAAAAGCGTGCCTGCCTGATAATTTCCCTAACACGATTTTTGTTTTCTGAAGTCCAATGTCTTCTGGATGCATAATTTCGTATGTGGTTCTCTCCTTGAGCACACCATCCTGATGGACGCCGGATTGATGTGCAAACGCATTTTCGCCTACAATTGCCTTATTCCTCTGAACACGCATCCCCGTTAACACACTCACAAGCCGGCTTGAATTTGTTAATTCCCTTGTTTTGATGCGAGTTGAACAGCGATAGTAATCCTGACGTGTTTTTATCGCCATAACTACCTCTTCCAAAGCGGCATTCCCCGCCCGTTCCCCCAATCCATTCATGGTGCATTCCACTTGTTTTGCGCCTGCTTTTACCGCCGCCAATGAGTTAGCCACTGCCAAACCAAGATCATTATGACAATGTACGCTTAAAACAGCTTTGCTGATATTCTTTACCTTTTCTTTTAATCCGGTAATTATTGACGCATAATGTTCGGGCACTGCATAACCAACAGTATCGGGAATATTAACGGTTGTGGCGCCTGCTGCAATAACAGACTCAACGACCTGGGCAAGAAAATCCATCTCCGTGCGGGAAGCATCCTCCGAAGAAAACTCTATATCCTCAACAAATTTTCGGGCATAAGCAACAGCCTTCACTGCCAAATTAATTATTTCATCTTTTGCTTTAAGCAATTTGTATTTTCTGTGAATCTCGGAAGTGGCGAGAAAAATATGAATCCGAGGCTTTTCCGCTTTTTCCAATGCCTTTGCCGCACTGTCTATATCCTTTTCCATTGCGCGGGCAAGTGCAGCAATGGAAACACCGCGAATTTCCTTTGCTATATTGCTCACGGACTGAAAATCGCCCGGAGACGCAATCGGAAAGCCCGCTTCAATTACATCAACATTTAACAATGCCAACTGTCGTGCTATCTGTAGCTTTTCCCCAATATCAAGGCTGGCGCCTGGCGACTGTTCCCCATCACGCAAAGTTGTATCAAAAATAATGATATTATCCATAACATCCTTTTGCCAATATAATTAAATGAGACCTTCAAAGTTTTTGTAACACTTTAGTTTTTTGTTTTTTACACTATACATAGGATAAAAGACAAACTTTAATTATTAAAAATTATCAATCAATTTATGTGTCCCTATAAAATAAAGCTTGAAAACATTACCCTCTAGTTTAAAGACACAGCGATAGCCCTTATCAACATAAAATTCCCAGAAGTCCGTACCTTCAAGTTTGTGCATCTGTAATGAATTGTGCTTTGGATTGCCTTTCAGACAGGTTAATTGTTTCTTAAACTTCTTCTTTATCTCTTTAGGCAGACTGTCGTACTGTGGGAAGAATTCGGGTTCTACGGCAATAAGATACCCGCTCACGCCTTTAATTCCTTTATAAATTTATCTACCTTATACGTCTTGAAATTGCCCGTCTTAAAATTCTCATCAGCATTTTTAACCTTCTCCTGTACTTCGGGTGTCCAGAAGTACGACTGTGAACGTGGGACGCTTACTACAGGCTCCAATACAATCCTGCCCCTGTCTATCTTATAAACCAGTCTGTCGCCCTCTTTGATATGCAAAAAATCCCTTATCTCCTTTGGTATTGCAATTTGCCCTTTGGATGATATTGTCAACACCTTCATATTTCCGTATCTCCAATTGTAAATTATATGATAAATGGTAAGAATATCTTACTATACTACCGTTTCCAATTCCACCATTACTTTTTATTTTATCCGGAAAGTCACAGGAAACAAAAACAGATACAAGCAAAAAGTAAATGAATTTCCTTGAATGCCTTGTAAATACTGGTAAGATTTAGAGCAAGGAACTGATAAAGGAGGGGTTGAAGATCTTCAATCCCTGCCGGATCGCCCCTGCGTTGAAATATTTCATCCAAAAAAGTCGCTGAAGGCTTAATTTTATTTTTTACTTAAAAACCAATGATCATTAAGAAATATTTCTGGGTAGCTTACATTCTTCTTTTCTTCCCGATGGCATGCAGCTCTCCATACGATACTAAAGATAAAAAAAACATAAAAGGCGGATATATCGGTTCAATAACCGACAAATTGACCGGCGCATTGTCAGCAAAGGAACATAAAACTTTAGGTATTACCTATTTCAAAAAAGGCATGACCGAGGAAGCCATTGACGAATTTAATTTTGCATTGCAGGGTATCCGGCAAGATGGAGAATTGCACCATTATTTAGGCAAGGCTTACTTAGAAATTAATCAATTTAGTAAAGCAATGAATGAACTAAATAATGCCATCTCTTACTACGACAAATATAACTTTAAAGGAAAAGCTGAGGCATACAACGACCTGGGTCTTTTATACAAAAAGAAAAATGAATATACAGAGGCATTTTCCGCTTTAAAAGAGTGCCTGAAATTAAATCCTTCTATGGCGGAAGCATACTACACTATGGCACTTTTATACCTTGAAACAAACAAAATCAATGAGAGCTTTGACTATTTAAATAAAGCAATCAAGCTCGATTCAAACAATCCTGATTTTCATTTTAGCATGGGACTTGCATTTTACAAAAAAAACATGCCGGAAAAAGCGCTTACAGAGTTCCAAAAAACACTTGATTTGAATCCCAGGGATGCTGAAGCACACAATTACTTAGGTATTATTTACTATGAGATGAACGAAATTGAAAAGGCCATTTCTGCACACCAAACTGCTGTCAAATTAAAAAATAATTACACAGACGCCTATAACAACCTGGGTATTGCACTCTTTGCACATAATAATTTAAACGAGGCAAAAGATGCTTTTGAAACCGCTCTGAAACTAAGAGCGGATTTTGCCGAAGCACACTATAACCTTGGATTAATTTTAAGTAAAGAAGGCAACTCAAAAGAAGCCATAGCATCGCTTGAAAAGGCAATAGCAATAAGCAATGCCATTGCCCCCGCACATTTTAAACTTGGAGAAATCTATACAAAAATTAACATGCCTGACAAAGCTTTATCCGCATATGAAAGCGCCTTTTCCGATGACCCCTCGTATGAAGAAGCGTATTATAATTATGGTGAACTGGCCGCTGAAATTGGTGATGTAGACAAATCTATCCGTGCATGGAAAAAGACTATAGAAATAAATCCAACAAACACAGACGCATACTTTAATCTGGGCGTTGCGCTTTATAATCAAGGAAAAATTGATAATGCTATTTCCATGTGGTCAAAGGTGCTTGAAACAAATCCTGATGATTATACTACATTGAATAATCTTGCGGACGCTTACGAAGCCAAAGGCAGCATCGACAAAGCGATAAAAACATGGGAAAAAATTGTAGAAGGCCACCCGGTTAATTCATTGGTATATTACAAATTAGGAAATGCATATACAAAAAAGAATAAGTATAATTCTGCCCTTGCCTGTTGGGAACAAGCAGTCATTATTGACCCGGATTTCGTGAATGCCTATTTCAATTTAGGGAAAACCTATAAAAAACTCGGGCGGCTCGATGAGGCAATTGCGGCATTTTCAAAAACAATTGATATTGACCCTGATGATATTGACGCACACCACAATTTATGGCTACTTTACAAAGAAAAAGACATGGATCTGGAAGCTCAAACTGAAGAGAGAATCTACAACAGTCTGAAATCATTTAAAGCGGAAGAAGAATGAAGCATTCAATAGTTTCTTTGGTCACAAATAGTCATGAAATCACCACTTAGACGGCGTTCATTCAGCGTAGAACGAGAATCCCCCCCTCGTAGCCTGATCCGGACAAAGATTTCACGATACTTCATTCCTCGAAATGGTAATTACAGGTAAAACGCTTTTAACCTCTTTTTTTTTGTCTTGACTTATCTATTAGGGTTTATATAATAAGCCGGATTTTTATTAAGGTGTTTCGACGATAGCCCGATAATTCAAATTAGCCTTCGAATTAAACATAATTATTCTACCATTTGTACATTCAATCTTTTTAACATAAAGCAAAGGAGAACAGTTCTATGAAAAAACGTAAATTTTTGTTTATTTTACCTATGGTTGGTGTATTGATTATATCGCTTGTGTTATCCCTCAAGGCAGGCACGGATGGAGAAAAAGGACTCACAAATAGCGTTGAGAATGCTTGCAGTAAAAAGGGGTCTATTTATGGCACGGTAGTATATTTTCAATCATGTTATATGTCATACATGCAGGCTGCCCAGGTACAACTGAAAGGGAAAAATACAGGGATGAAGGATGAGGTTAATACAGACAGCAACGGTAAATTTAAATTTGATAATTTGAAAGAAGATACTTATAAATTGACGGCGGGAAAGAAAAATTTTAAAAATTCAAAAGCTACCGTAAAATTGAAAAGCGGAAGGGCGAAATTTGCCGAAATAGAGATCGAATCTTCAGGAAAGAAATAGTAAACAACCCCTGCAACTTCATTTTCCTGTTAAATAAAACGCATAAGTCTGATTTAAAATTAATAAATTGGCTTATGCGTTTTTTTGTAAGTATATATACCGAAAGTAATCATGCCGAAGAATGGAAATATGAAGAAGGCAGGTGCTTAAAATAAGGATTTATTTGAAATCTTTACGGGAAAATGGGTATAACAGGGAAAATTTAATAATAAATCATATCCGTATAAACAACAAAATATTCGGGAAAAGAGAGAAAAGGAGCAGGAAATGAATTGCAAAATTATTTTGTTTCTATTTTTATTGTTTACTATGCCAGTTATTGCAAATGGACAATTTATCGATGTAGGATCTCAGCAGATCCGGTTAAAAGCAGGATTGCCCAGCGTTTTTACCATAAGCAATGTAAGACAAATCTCGGGTAGCGAAGGCGAAGCGGTGCTAAGTGTTACTATCACTTTAAAAAACGGAAGAGTGGAATCCGTTGGCAAAGACGGTGCGTATTGGATTATTACGGTAAGAAACAGCAGTAAATCTGCCTCTACCTATGTAATAAAAGATAGCCAATTTAAGATCGTGGGCGAGGAATCAAAAAAAGTTATCATAAACTCAATTCATTGGAAAGACGGAAACTGATAGAATACCGTTAATATACCTTTAACCCTCCCCATTATAAACGGAGTTTTTTCATGAAAGTATATTTTGTTGGCGCTGGACCAGGTGACAAAGATCTTATAACAGTAAAAGGTTTTAATCTGCTTAAATGCGCAGAATATTGTATTTTCGCAGGATCACTGGTAAACGAGGAATTGCTCTCCGCCCTGCCATCCGGTGCAAAAAAATACGATTCATCGAAAATGAATCTGGAAAATATGACAAAGGTATTCAAAGAGGCAAAAATAGCAAACAAAGACCTCGTTCGTCTGCATTCCGGCGACCCCGCTATTTACGGCGCTATACAGGAACAAATGCGTGTGCTTGATGAACTAGGGATTTTATATGAAATTATTCCGGGAGTGAGTTCTTTCGTTGCCGCTTCTGCCGCATTAAAACAGGAATTGACGCTTCCAGGAGTTACCCAAACGATTGTAATTACAAGAATGGAAGGCAACACTCCCATGCCGGAAAAAGAACACCTCAGCAAACTCGCGGCCTCTACTCCTACACTGTGTATTTTTCTTAGCATTGAAAAATTATCTGAGATTGTAAAAATTCTCATTCCTCATTATGGAAATGAATGTCCTATCGCAGTTGTCTACAAGGCATCCTGGCCACAACAAAAAATCGTTCGCTCATGCTTATCGCACATTGATAAATTAGTAAAAGACGAGGCTATAACAAAAACAGCTATGATTATAGTAGGACACGTGCTAAACAAGGAATTTGAGCGATCAATACTCTATAGTGAAAATGCTCGTTAGAAATAAAAACAGTAACCGTTCACATGGCATACATATCCCCTCCATACTTTTGTAATTGAGACGCGGACAGATATGGGTTGGGTATAGCCAAGATAATGGCATTCACCTACCAGACTCTTTTTAATTTTCTGCTTTATCTTCAGCCGAATCATTCTTTGATTAAATCAGGCTTTCAAGCTCCTCATATTCGGCTTTTTCAATCATTTCAGCCTTTTCTTAATTACCAGTCAAATCCATTGGGGTTGGTCAGACAATTCAAATTAAAAAATCCAAAACAACCCAAACTCATTATCTTTTATCGCCTGAAGGCATTCGTCCAGTGTCCCTGATAAACAGTCCTGCCATTTGCCGGTGTGCCGAAAGTAGGCAAGGTTGTAATCGTCTCCTCCTGTCCAGCCAAGTCGTGCAATTTCCATTTCATCCCATACTTCTATGCTTCCAAATATGCCTTAAGCTCTTCTCCTTTTAGTGTGCGATCGTCTATAACCCATCTGCCTGTTGCCATTGTGCAATTCTCCTTTCAATAGGACACGGAATAACATCAGTATTTACCCGAGTCCAAAGCAAGAATTTCTACACAAACAAACCAATTATTCCTTCAGTCGCCTTAATACTGCATCCCATATAACACGAATGCCTAATCTGTCTGCCCATTGGGCGATGTAGTTCATGTCTAGTACGTCACCTGATATTTTGAGAATCCCGGTAATATCACGGAGGTGTTTTTCAGAACCGCCCTCTTTATAAAATTCCATTTTTTTTATAATTACATCTTCCGGTGTTGTAAAGTTCGCTTTTTTATCAATAAACAGTGATTCCCTTTTTCTCCTGGAAAATTCAGTTTTAGAAAAAGTGGTTTCTTTTGTCAAAATAATGTCAATTTTTAACCCTGAAGTAGAGTGGATGATATTGAACTGTCCCCGCCTTTTTATTTCAGTCCTTATCGTTTCTTTATCACAATAAAATTCATCAGACTGAAAGAATGTGATAAATCCATCAATCTGTTCTTCTTTCAGGTCTGCGACAATATCAATATCCATGGTAAAACGGGGTTCACCATAATATGCAGATGCGTGAGAACCAGTAATCATATACGGTATTTCCAGGGATTCCAACACCTGAACAATCAAACGCATAAGTTTAGTTTGTTCCACGGGTCATCCGCCTTATAATCTCTTTTTGCAATTCTTCATCAGTCCATTCAGGATGAAGGTTTTTTAAATATGCCCTCAGACTCTTTTGAAAATACGTCCATAAATCCCAAACTATTTGTAATCGCTCCATGCCTGTTTTTCCACGGAGTATCTCCGCAACCTTATCGTCCACTACTTCAATCTGCCCTTTGTCCAGCCTCATACCATACAGTCCTCAATAGTTAGCCACGAATGGCCACGCATTAACCTTTGTTATATTGTAAGCTGAATGCAGCATGAATGCAGCATGTAGAATAGACATTTTTTTTCTTTCGTAACACTTTAGTTCGGGAATACTCCCCTTTAGTTCTTTGATAAATTCCAATAATAATGATGTTTGCCGTATAGTGCAGGGGCGAAGCATTCGCTATAAATTTCACAAATGCGTTCTTCCCCAAACTGGCAAATGCTTCGCCCCTACTTTTTCAAAAAACTAAATTGTTACAGCAATTACTATTTTTGCCGTAAAAGGGCAAGGGAAATAATTATTTTACACCAGGTACTATAGCCAAAAGCTTCTGATTTTCTAAAAATGTAGTGCGAATCGCCTGCATTTGCCGGTTTAAGTTTCAAAAACCTGACTTGTTTGACTATATCTCAATCATTCGTGGTGATATTTTTCATTCCTGATAATGGTCATTGCCCTATAAAGTTGCTCTACGAAAAACAGGCGCACCATCTGATGAGAAAACGTCATCAGTGATAATGATAACGTAAAATTTGCCCTTTTTTTTATCTGTGTTGCAATGCCGTATGCCCCGCCGGAGACAAATTTAACTGCCCTTACACCCGTATTCATCTTTTGCTGTAAAAAATCAGCAAATTCAACAGAAGTCAGTTCTCTGCCCTTTTCGTCCAACAGTACAACAAAGTCTGTTGGCGCCAGCAATTTTTCAAGAGCAACTGCTTCTCTTTCCTTCACATCTTCAGACGATTTGCTGCTAATAGGTTTTACTGAAGAAATTTCTGCAATATTAAATGCGCAATAATGCTTTAGCCTGTTTGCATAAACGGATATCCCCCTCTTCAGATAGTCATCTTCCGTTTTCCCTGTTACTATAAGTTCAATCTTCATGTGAATATCCGTAACATCCCCTGCCGTAAATCGTACATTGAATAACATCCGAATACGAAATGAAATAGTATCTCCTAAATCCTGCAAACAAGGCAAAGCCTTGTTGCAGGAATAGGATTGAAATGGTAGGATTTCCAAGGTATTCGGCGGTATATTGATAACAAAAAACACCTGAAAGGAGATTCACCATTTCGATGAAGAATATAGCAAAAAAATACAGCAAAAGACAACCGAAAATCAAGGCAGAGATGAGCGGGAAAGGCTTAACGGTACATGCAGGGCTTTTACCGGTATTGAATTTTATGGGTAAGCTGATGTTCCGGGAGAGAGTCCATGAAGCGGTCCATAAGGATCGTGGAGCAAATGCCCGGTATCAGTTTGTCGATGCGGTACAAATGGTAGTGATAGGGTTGATAGCAGGGGCGACATCGATGGTAGAGGTGATGAAGGTGTGTACAGATGAGGTATTGAAGAAGATGTCCGGGTGGAAAGAGGTACCTGTAGATACTACGATAGGACGTATTATGAAGCTGGCGAGTCAGGGAGATATAGTGGAACTGACGGGGGTGATCCACCGGTTTAGGGGAAAGATATGGAAGCGTGCGGTGAGATCAGGCCATAAACTCAGGAGTGCTCTTTGCGAAGTATGGATAGATGTTGATTCTACCGTAGATGGTGTATATGGGAAACAGGAGGGTGCAGAGGTAGGATATAATCCGCACAAGAAGGGGCAGAAGGCGTATCATCCCTTAATGGCATTTATTGCAGAAACAAAGGAGGTATTACATAGTTGGTTCCGCTGTGGAAGCGCCTACACGAGTAACGGAGTAGTAGAGTTCATGAAGGAATGTATGGCGTACATGAATAAGGGGGTAAGGGTGGTATTTCGGGGAGACAGCGGTTTTTTTACCGGAGAATTACTTGAATACCTTGAGTCAATATTGGCGGGATATCTGATTAAGGTAAAGCTGAAGAATCTGGAAGGATTGCTTGAAGGGCAGAAATGGAATGAGGTGAAAGGGGAGCCAGGATGGGAACAGGCTGAATTTTGGTATCGATGTGCAGGGTGGGATCGTGCGAGACGTTTTGTGGCAGTGCGGCAATTGGTCAAAAGAGAAAAGAAATTAGTAGAAGTGTCCGTGTATGAGTATTTTTGTTACGTTACAACGGAGCGGTTAAGTCCGATGGAAGCGCATCGTTGTTATGGAAAGAGGGCTACCTGCGAGACTTTGATAGAAGAGAGTAAAGGACAGATGAATGCGGGGCACATACGTACGGGTGAATTTTTGGCCAATGCTGCGCTATTTCAGTGTGCGGTGTTAGCGTATAATCTTTTGAAGTGGATGGGATTGCTCAGTGGTGGAGTGATACAAAAGTGGGAAGTAAAGACGATGAGACTGTGGTTAATCCGTGTGGCAGGGAAACTGGTGGAGAGAAGCCGGCAGATGACATTAAAATTGCCGGAGAAATTTCTCCATCAGGAGGAATGGGAAAAGTGGGAACGCATGTCACTGGATGTAGTTTTTCAGTAGAAAACCGACGTTGTATTTCGTTTTTTTAGTCTTTTGAGAGTGGTAAGTATACCGCAGATGGAGACAGTACATCCCTATCTTGATTTTCATTGCATCAGAGAGCACGTTTCCGACAATTTCCCATGTCTTTTTGTTTAAAGTAGTACAATAGCGCTACCACAATTGCTAAAAAACGGATATCTGTTATCGCTTTTTGCCAATCTTGGTAGTGGAAAATACTGATTTTCGCATTGCGAAAATCGTTTGCAGGATTTAGGTATCAATACCATTAATTACTTTGCAAGGATTTCTTTTGCTGATAAAATTATTGCATGTTGATTAATGAAATATTCAGGAGTATACAGGGAGAGACGTCTTTTACCGGCCTTCCGTTTGTTTTTGTCAGGTTAACCGGATGCAACTTGCGCTGCAGCTATTGTGATACGCAGTATGCCTATGATGAAGGGAATGAAATGCCAATTTCTTCCATCATTGACAAGATTGATTCATTCGGATTGAAATCAGTGTGTGTTACCGGGGGAGAACCTCTGTCAAATCACAATACACCTGTGTTGGTACGTGAATTACTTAACAGGAATTATACCGTTCTTGTTGAAACAAACGGCAGTTATGACGTCAGTGTTTTGCCCGAAGGTACAATAAGGATTTTGGATGTAAAGTGTCCAGACAGCGGTATGAGCCATAAAATGTGCTGGCACAATATATCGCATTTAACAAAAAAGGATGAGGTTAAATTTGTCCTGTCTTCACGAAACGACTATGAATGGGCAAGATCAATGATCAGTAAATATCATCTAACCGAAATTGCCCATATCTTAATGAATCCTGTTTACGGAATGATTCAACCTTCTTTAATTGCTTCATGGATTTTAGAGGATCACATTAACGTGCGGTTGCAGCTTCAGATGCATAAGTATATTTGGGGGCCGGAAACAAGGGGCGTGTAAAAAATGAAAGGAAAAGATACTGCTATTGTGCTTGCCAGCGGCGGTTTGGATAGCTGTGTAACCGCTGCAATCGCAAATGAAACATACGATCTCGCATTATTACATATCAATTATGGACAAAGAACCGAATCAAAAGAACTTTCGGCATTCCATGAAATAGCCGCATATTACAAAGTCCCTGCCGAACAAATTCTTATTGCAAATATCGATTATCTTAAAAAAATTGGTGGTTCAAGCCTTACGGATACGATGATACCTGTTCAAGAGGCAGAGCCTGATAGCAAAGAAATTCCGACAACATACGTGCCATTCAGAAATACCCTCTTTCTTTCCGTAGCAGTTTCATGGGCAGAGGTTATCGGCGCTGAAAAGGTATTTATCGGCGCCGTTTCACACGACACCCCGGGATACCCTGATTGTAAACCATTTTATTACGAAGTGTTTAACAAATTGATTGACGCCGGAACAAAACCTGAAACCCGCATAGCGGTGGAGACTCCACTTATTTTTAAAACGAAGGCAGAGATTGTAACATTGGGTATATCATTGAAAGCGCCGCTCCATCTTAGCTGGTCATGTTACAAAAACACTGATAAGGCTTGCGGTGTGTGCAATAGCTGTTATCTAAGACGAAAGGCATTCGAAGAATCCGGATACAAAGACCCGGTTGAATATGCATGATACGCCGGCATGGTGAACAATTGCATAGGGTAATACATTTTTACATGGTGATACTATGAGGCGGGGCTATTTGTTTGAATCTTCTGATGAATGGTGATGAAAGACGCCAAAGAGTTTTTTAATTGTCTCTACGTAACGGTATCCTCCTCCGTTACTTGCTTCCTGCTTTGCTATCTTGGCAGGATGATGCAAGAGTTTATTGAGGGTTCTTTCCATAGTGTAAACCACCTGGTTCCATTCTTCATCATTAATATTCCTCAGTTTTGGTTTCAAGCGGCTTAATTCATCTTTTCCGATGGTGTGAAAACTGTTTCTCAATAATGTTATCGCAGGTTCTATCTTTATTTGTTCAAGCTTTGCCATGAAGTGTTCCACTTCTTTTTCAATAATTGCCCGGCATTTTTCGATTTCGCGGGTTCTGTCGTCAAGGTTCTGGTTTACAACGGATTGAAGGTCATCAATATTATATAAATACACATTGTCGATATTGCCAACAGACGGTTCTATGTCTCTGGGAACGGCAATATCGATAAGGAACATGGGATTCCCCCTGCGGTGCTTAATTGCGTCTTTCACCTGATCGCTATGAATTACGTAATGCGGCGCTGAGGTGGAAGTAATAATAATATCAGTCTTTGAAAGGTATTCACCGAGCAATTCATATTTAATCGCCTCACCTTGAAATGCATCAGCAATTGCCTGTGCGCGTTCAAAGGTACGGTTTGCTACAATAATCGTTCGCGCCCCCTCTTCATAAAGGTGTTTAAGCAAAAGTTCACACATCTCACCAGCCCCTACCACTAATACCATTTTGCCGGCAAAATCCTGGAATATCTTTTCAGCAAATTCGACAGCAACAGAGCTTATGGAAACCTTGCCCTGGCCTATGGAAGTATTGGTGTGTATCGTTTTGGAAATATTTAACGCCTGTTGGAATAATTGATTGAGAATTTTTCCGGTTGATTGTTCCATGCTGGCGAGTGTGTATGCCTCTTTAACCTGTGAAAGAATTTGCGACTCACCGATTACCATAGAATCAATGCTGGAACTCACATGGAAGAGATGCATCACCGCACGGTCGTCTTTATAATGATACATATACTGGGAAAATTCATTTTCTTCGATTTTATGAAATTCCGCCAGGAACGAGAGGATATCTTCCAATTTCACCGCATCTGAAGCGGACGACGCGTACATTTCTACGCGGTTACAGGTGGATAAAATAACTGCTTCTGACGAAGGATATTTTTGGGAAAATAAAGACAGTGCGTTTGAAACAGAATTATTATTAAATGCAAGCTTTTCCCTGATATCAACCGGAGCAGATTTATGATTTAGTCCCACCACTAAAATACTCATGATTTTATTTAATCCTTATTGCAAATCAAAATAATAATAACTCTTACTTCCGCCATGGTTGTACCGTTAAAAAGTAGGAAATCCTAAGATTCCCATTTTTCGCTCAGTCCTCAGTCTGCAATCTGCAATTTGCCGACTGTAGATTGTGGGTTGCCGACTACTTTTTTAATCGATGCAATCCGTGCAATCAGTGGTTCCTCTTTCGTATTTCGTGCTTCGTATTTTTTATCAGCTATGTCCGCTTAGGGTACTGTTGTTTATTCGCCGCTAAAATTTCGATATATGCCGCATTAGTGCTCAGTTTTTGAAAAGCGTGTTTTGACCCGATAAAAAATGCTCCGATAAAGGTAAAAAGAACAAAACAAAAACCGGCAATCGTTAATAACGCTATCTTTGTGCCGTGAAAGGAAGCAACCAGGCGCATGTGTAATAAGGCGGCATAAATAAGCCATGTGGCAAGGCCAAGAATAACTTTGGGATCCAAATACCACATTTCCCCCAAAATATCCTGTGTCTTTACCCAGAACGTACCAAATACCAAACCAAGAGTAAGTAATGGAAAACCGAAAGAAATAGTCTTCCAAATGAGCATATCAATACCTTCCAAAGAAGGGAGTTTGTTAAACAGACGACCAAATATTTTATGCTTTAGCTGTCTCTGCTGTGTTAAATACATTACGCTCAAACTAAACGATATAGTAAAAGCCGCATAGCCGATAAAAATAGGAATAATATGGGCAACAAGCCAGAATTTCTGGAGACTCACCGTAATCAACATGTCACTTTTATCAAAAGAGAGCGCCCATAGAGAAAGCGCCGTAACGAGCGGCATGAGAAAGGTATCCAGAGAAGGCAATTTATAGAGGTAATCTATGTTGATAAAGACAAATAAGACGCACCAGAGCAATGAAACAAAAGATTCATAAACGTTTGTGATGGGAATGTTGTTAGAACGAATGCCAAGAAAGATGAGATACCCGCTATGGATTAAAAAGCCCATTACCGTTGCCCATCTGGCCACTTTTTTGTTAAATAAATCAGGTTTTATAATGTGACCGACCGACCATACCGATGAAATAAGGTACAAGACGATGCTTATTATAAATGGAATGTGAGATGCCGTAAACATAATAGGTTAATTTAAAAAATAACCCTCTATTAATCAACCATTATTTTCAATCATCAGCGATAGTAGGAAATATATTGGTTTTTTTTAATTGACAAATATTTATTTGTCAGATAACCTGAAAACCGTAATCATTTTTTGGATGGAATCACAACCCGCATCTATGCTTTCTGCTTTGAATAAGCTTTTTTAAGTGGTTGTACTCAGTAAGAGCTTTTACTTTTAAAACGTATTATTTAAGAAAGGTTTTATCTATGCCGGAAACAAAACCTAAGATAACAAAGAAGACTTCCATAGGCGATGTAATCCAAAATTACCCCGAAACAGAATCCGTTGTAAAAAAGTATTTTGGCGCAGGCTGCTATACCTGCCCCGGTTCTAAAACAGAAGACATTGCATTTGGCGCAACGATGCATAATGTAGATCCGGAAGTTATCATAAAGGAATTAAATGAAATTATCGAAAAACATAAATCATAATTTTAAGGAGGAAGAATAATGAAGGAAAAAATAGAAGAGGCTCTTAAGGGCATTAGGCCGGCATTACAAGCAGACGGCGGAGATATTGAGCTTGTTGATTATGAAGATGGTATTGTTAAAGTGCGTTTAAAAGGCGCATGTGGTTCATGCCCCAGCTCTCTTGCCACATTGAAATATGGAGTTGAAGCCAGACTTAAGGAAATTATCCCTGAGATTGAATCCGTAGAACTGGCGTAAGTTACTATCTATTAGGCAACGCAATACAGAAGAGACTGATAAATAAAAGGAGCGCTATTATGAGCATGGTCCTGGGACCTATCCACTATTGGATGTTTGGAAAAATAAAGACTTCTGAAGCACGCGAAAATAATATTGTCTCTGCATTCAAAGCAAGATACGGTGCTGACGCAGAAGCATTGCTCGGAGAGGTATATAAAAAATACCCTCAAACAGACAGCACTAAATCGTTAGAAGAATTACTGGCAAACAAGTCCATTCATCAGGGGATTCAAAGCATTATTATCGAGGGAGAAACACGGGAGGCAGCTATTATAGCTGCCTTTTGTGCAAAATATGATGCTGCAGGGAAAAATGCCTCCGAAGCAGCGCATGCTCATGGCATTCAATGTGGTAAGGAGGCCGTAAACCGTAAAGGGTTATCTGCGAACGAGTGCAAAAGTACATCAAAGGCATTTGAATTACTGGGTGATTACCTGTGCGATGGGATGCCTTGCGACAGAGGCGCTCAGGTTGTGGAAGATTCAGAGAAATGCACCACATGGGATCATGAGGAATGTGTGCATGAAAAATACTGGAAAAATGCAGGCGCAGATTTTTTAACGATGTGCGATATTGTTAATGCATGGATTTCCGGTTTTTGCGAGGGACTGAATCCCAGCTCAACATATAAAAGAGAAAAGGCAATTGCATCCGGTGACAAATCGTGTTTAAGTATTCTAAAAAATAACAGTTAACATGTCTGACCGTTATGTCCGGCAGGAATTATTCTCTGCCATAGGAAAAGAAGGACAAAGAAAACTCGCCCATACGACAGTCGTCATTATTGGCTGCGGCGCATTGGGCTGCACTTCTGCAAATCTCCTGGTACGCAGCGGTGTGAATCGTGTAAAAATAATCGACCGGGATTTTATTGAAGAAAGCAACTTGCAGCGCCAGACATTATTTGATGAAGAAGACCTCTGGAATAATCTACCCAAAGCAATAGCCGCCCAAAAAAAACTACAAAAAATCAACTCCGGCATAATAATAGAAGCAGCCGTCACGGATATTAATCCCTCCAATATCGATACAAACTTACACAATGCAAATATAATCATTGACGGCACCGATAATTTTGAAACCCGGTTTCTCATTAACGATTATTGTGTGAAAAATGACATTCCATGGATTTATGGTGCATGTATTGGCAGCACGGGATTAACGATGACAATCGTTCCCGGAGAAACCCCCTGTTTACGCTGTGTCATGCAGGACATTCCCCCTTTCGGCAATACTGAAACATGTGATACCGCAGGGATACTATCGCCTGCCGCAAGTTTGATCGCCTCGATTCAGGTTGCCGAGGCTTTAAAAATCCTGACTGGCAATGGCGCGTCTATTAACAGGCAGCTTCTCAAATTTGATTTGTGGAAGAATGAGATAACAAGGCTTAATATAAACAACCTCAGAGAAATAAATGATTGTAAGGCCTGTAAAAACAAACAATATGAATATTTAAGGAATGAAAAATACTCTTCAACCACTTCTTTATGCGGACGAAATGCAGTGCAAATCGCACCGGCAAACGGTTCAACGATTGATTTGTCAACGCTTGCCTCGCGTTTGAGTACAGCAGGAAACGTATCTTTTAATAAATATCTGCTACGGTTGAAGGTAAATAATTATGAATTAACGGCCTTCCCTGACGGCAGGACAATTATAGCCGGAACAAATGATGTAATAACGGCAAAAGGTATTTATGCAAAATACATCGGGATGTAAAACCGATTATTATTGTATATTTTGGATTTGATGCTTTGTTATTCGGATTTGTTTCGTATTTAGTACTTCGAATCTCGTATTTTTTATTTCATGCTTGTTTGGTTCTGGCTACGCCAGCTTAGGGGACCTATTTAATTATGATCTATTTAGATAATGCAGCAACAAGTTATCCGAAACCAGAAATTGTATATACGTCAATGGATACCTTTTACAGGACAATGGGGGCTAACCCCGGACGTTCCGGCCACAGGATGGCAGTCACCGTAGAACGTGAAATTGAGAATACAAGAAAGATAATTGCGGATTTTCTTGCCATAAAGGACCCAAACAGGTTTGTATTTACCTTCAATGCAACTGATGCGATAAATATGGGCATAAAAGGGTTACTCAAAACAGGCGATCATGCAATTACTTCTTATCTTGAACATAACGCTGTATCCCGCGCATTAAACGGATTAGCACAAGATAATAAAATAACCGTAACAAAGGTGAAAAATTCCTCTGATGGTTTTATTAATCCTGACGACGTAAAAAATGCCATTACTCCCAAAACCCGCTTAATCGTTCTCACCCATGCAACAAACGTTCTTGGCACAATTCAACCGATAAAAGAAATTGGTTTGATTGCAAAAGAACGGGATATTGTGTTTATGGTAGATGCAGCGCAAACTACCGGAGTATGTGAAATTGATGTTAATGAATGCAATATTGATATGCTTGCGTTTACGGGACATAAAGCGCCCTTTGGCCCAACGGGAACAGGCGGTCTTTATATCCATGAACGTATTAAGCTTCGTCCATGGAGAGAGGGAGGCACTGGATTTGAACCCGCATCATTAACACAACCGGAAGAAATGCCGTTCCGGCTGGAAAGCGGCACCCCAAATACCGTTGGTATCGTTGGCCTGAAAGCTGGAATTGAATATGTCGTATCAAAGGGTACACACACGATTAGGGCGCATGAACGGAAATTAATTCAAAAAATAATCAATGCCCTTCAAAATGATGAACGATTTATTTTATATGGGACGAAAGATGTATCAAGGAAAGTAGGAATACTTTCAATAAACATAAAAGGATATACTGCAGCAGAAGCAGGGGCAATATTAGATCAATCATTTACTATTGCAGTACGACCCGGACTACATTGCGCACCTTTTGTTCATCAGCAAATGGGTACGTATCCCGATGGCACAATAAGAATTAGTCCTGGTTTTTTTAACACGGAAGAAGAAATAGATATATTAATCTCTGCATTGAATGACATTGCAAATGAAACGATTCATTAAGTACAAAACCGCCATTATCCTATCAATAACCCCTATATTAAACAAATCAGTATGAGTACTGAATTACATGCCGTCACCGGAGCATTCGGATTTTCCGGAAGATATATTGCAAGAAACTTATTAGACCGCGGGCGTAATGTCATTACCCTCACCAATTCCTTGCATCGCCCTAACCCTTTTGGTGAAAGTGTAAAGGCGTATCCTTTTAATTTTGACAAGCCAGAGAAACTTGCGGAATCATTAAGTGGTGTTTCAGTGCTCTACAACACCTATTGGGTTCGTTTTAATTACAAGACTTTTGGTTACTCCACTGCGATACAAAATACTTTTGCCCTGTTCGAAACGGCTAAAAAAGCCGGAGTAAAAAGAATAGTACACACGAGTATAACGAACCCTTCCGAAAGTTCACCGTATGAGTATTTCAGGGATAAGGCAATAATCGAAAAAAACCTTATAGAATCCGGTATTTCGTATGCTATTTTACGTCCGGCTGTCTTGTTCGGAAAGGAAGGCATTTTGATCAACAACATTGCGTGGGCGTTGCGAAAATTTCCCTTTTTTAGTATATTCGGCGAGGGCAATTATCGTTTACAACCAATTTACGTAAATGATTTTGCCATATTGGCGGTGGAGCAAGGTGAAAAGAGCGAAAATACCATTATTAATGCCATCGGACCTGAAACATTTTCTTATCGTGATTTGGTTACGGAAATTGGCGACATCATTGGTAAAAAGAGACTTTTTATTTCAGTTTCTCCCTTCATTGGATATTGCCTTGCACTAATTATCGGGAAATTTGTCCATGATGTTTTGATAACAAAAGATGAAATAGAAGGGCTTATGGATGACTTGCTTTACGTTGATGCACCTCCGGCGGGCAATACAAAATTAACCGAATGGGCGAGGGAAAATGCATCAATACTGGGAAAACAATACGAAAGCGAACTTGCGAGAAGAAGAATAAAATAATTAGACTCAAGATGCTTATAAAGTATTAACAAAATATTTAATTGTCCCTTGTTTCGTTAAAATGTGTGCGTAAAAAAATGTCATTGCGAGGAGTGGAGCGACGAAGCAATCTCTTGTTCCCAAAAGACTTAAGATTGCTTCGCTATCGCTCGCAATGACGGTATCAATGTAGATATTTTAATGAAACGCTATATATAGTATATTAATTAAGGAACTAACATGCACAAAAGAGACAAAAAACAGCAAAAGAAAGTTGAAAAAAAGAAGGCGAAAAGAAAATTGATACTTGCAAAAAAAACAACAAAATTAAAAAAAGAAGTATTATTTAATAAAATCGACGCGGAAAAGATTGCAAAATATCCTATGTATGAGTGTCTGATGCAGGAGACCTTAGACAGGGGTATCACGAATATATTATTTAGCAGGGTTCTGCCAAACGGCAATATCGCCGCTAGTGCTTTTTTAGTTGATGTATATTGCTTAGGAGTAAAAAACGCAATGTATATTGTCGCCCCGGAAACTGAATATAACGCCAAACTTAAGGGTCATGACAGCTACCAGGCATCATTGTTTGTGAAAAAAGACCCTTCCTATGTGAGAAAATTAGTAGAAAGTGCTGTTTCCTATGCGAGAGATTTGGGCTTTAATCCTCATCCTGCATATATTAAGGCGTGTATGATTTTTGGTGATGTTGACCCAAATACCTGTTCGGAAGAAATTGAATTTGGACAAAATGGAAAACCTTTTTACATTTCAGGTCCCAATGAAAATGCTACCCGACAGAAGTATATCATTGATCAACTCACTAAAGTTTGTGGCCCCGGTGGATTTGAATATTTAATTTTATCCAAATACCCCCCCCTTCCCTAGTTCAAATCTGTGGGCAGTGCCCTATGCCCTATTGCTTGCACCCACCACTATGCTTGCATACCTATTTTTCATGCTTTTCGCCGTTTTTCATGCTCAGTCTTCTAATGAATTCTTCAATAATAATCCGATACAATTTATCGCCTAAACAGCCATCTTCTACACCTACGTCAATGGTAGGATTATCATTTATCTCCATCACCAGCACTCCCTTGTCGGTCTTCTTTAAATCCACTCCATACAATCCGTTGCCGATGAGATTTGCAGCTTTTACGGCAATGTAAATAACATCCTGCGGAACGTCTTCAACATGAAATGTTTTAAAGTCTCCCCCGGTAAAACGGCCATCAGGGCCATGTTGTATGATTTGCCAGTGCTTTTTCGACATGAAATACTGGCAGGCATATATCGGGACACGATTTAAAATGCCTATACGCCAGTCAAATGGGGTATATAAAAATTCCTGTGCCAGAATCAAATCGGATTCTTCAAACAGGCGGCTTGTTATTTCTTTTAATTCGTCAAGGTTATCTGCTTTTATTACTCCCCTTGAAAATGAACTATCAGGTATTTTCAAAACAATCGGATAAGAAAACTTTAATTCGAGCGCTTTTATTATTCTATTAATATCTTTTTTCTGCAACAATATCGTTTTAGGGACAGGTACTTTATTGGCGGAAAGTATTTCAAAGAGATATACCTTATTGGTACATTTCACAATTGAATCGGGATCATCTATGACGACCATGCCTTCATTTTCCGCTTTTTTCGCAAATCGGAACGTATGATGATTAATCCTTGTTGTCTCACGAATAAACAGGGCATCATATTCCGCGAGTTTTGAATAGTCTTTTTTTCAATTAAATCAACGTTAACGTCGAGTTTTTTCCCAATCTTGATGAATTTTTGGAGAGACCGTTGGTTGGAAGGAGGTAATTGTTCCGTCGGATTATATAAAATTGCAAGGTCATACTTTTCTTTGTTTTTTACTTTAGGCGTTTGCCAGCGTTTTGTTAAATAGTCATTGAATGCCTGAAAAAAAATAGCTTCCTGCCCTTGGATAAGATTATGCACGTATGAAGGTTTTATCGCAAAAATATTCCACTTGCCCTGAAAACGAAACTCTACTTTGAGGATCGGACAGCGAAACATGTCGAATAATTGCCGTGCGAGTTCCTGCAAATCATTCTCTTCGCATTGCCCGAAATATATCATGTAATCAAATGACGTCGCCGTTTCCGCCAGGTGTTTCGTTCTCTTCTTTAAGCTTTTTTGAACGGATACGTCGAGGTCTTCTACGTTGAGGCTATAAATTGACTTACTGCTCAGATCATTGATCGTTTTTACGGAGGGGATCACTTTGTGCCGTCGTGCTTCCGCAAGAAGCGAACAATAATACCCTAGACTCAGGTACCGGTAGCTACGGCATAAATTAACAATTTTTATATCTTTTATTTTCAAATATTCCTGGTGTGCTACATAATCTTTTGCAGTCACTACTAATGCATCAGAATAATGAGGATTCCAATCCTTATAATTTTCCACTAACACAATATGAGTTGCCATTATTTTTTATCGAAATGTAATAAGTATTCCAAAATAAGGTAATATAATAGTTTCACGGCATGTCTCCTGAATATTCCCATTAAGATAGGATGTTTGCCTTCTTCTTTTTTACAATGATTACTGATTTTTGCCCTGATTTTCCATATTTTGCCATCCGTTCAAAATCCTTTTTCAAAATGGGCATGTTAATACAGTCTGTTTCTGTTTTATAAACCTCTACATCTACAAATGGGTCATGCACATAAATATATTTTTCATCAAAGCCGGTAACTACTACCCAGTGAGGAAATTTTTCACGGTAAATTCGATAAGAGCTTATCAGGACAATAGGAATACCACCCTTATCAAACTTTTCCTGAATTTCAGATACGCTTAATGTTTTATATTTTAATTCGATAGGTAATTGACTAAGTTCTTCAAGAAGATCTTCCTGAACAAGTTGTATCACCTCTTTTTTATACGGGCTTCTTACCGAATCAATAAAAAACGCACTGCTTTCATTTACATACACTTCAACGTCAAAACCTCTTCGAAAGGCAGCTAGTGCAAGGCCGTAAGGCCCGCAACCACCATACCCAGACGTCATAAAAATGGTAGTAGATTCACGCCAAATCCTTAATTCCATTTGACGGTTTATCTCTACAGAGGTGTCCAGCGCCTTCATTGCCATCATCAATACTGAAGGGCCGCAAGTAAAATCTAATGTCTGCCTGTAATAAGGAACATGTACCATTTCCAGCTTAAGATGTGGCGCTAAAAGCTTTTCAAAGCGAATAGCGTCCATATGATCCTCATAATAATCGTCAATAACCCCTATTTGCTTATATCCGTTTTTTTTGTAAAACTGTATTGCGTTATAATTGTCTTCTCTCACTTCAAGCCTCATGGAAATACAATCGTAATCAATTGCGGCTTTTTCTGAAGCCTCGAGAAGTTGTTTGCCAATGCCCTGATTTCTAAAATCAGGGTCAACTGCAAACGAATAGAGCCTGGCTAATGATGTACCGGTATTGTAGAGTATGATAGAGTAGCCCCGAATGGCATTATCGACTATCTCCGCAAGGGTTATTGCATTTGCTTTTGTCAGAAGATACCGGAAATTCCTGCGCGACAGTCTATCTGTGGCAAAACTCTTATTTTCAAGTTCTTCCAACTCGTCCAGATGTTCTAATGTAATCTCTTGAATCATGTAAAAACAGTTTATCCCTGTGAAATATGTAAAAGAAATGATAAAAGGTACAGACAGTTTATATAATGGGTATGTCAGAAATGTTCTATTAATAGTTCTCTCTCTACTAAAAATCCATTACTTTCGGTCACAAAGGAGAAAGAAACATCCCTTTAATCTGCCATTCGGAACTCCGAACGAGCGAGGACTCTTCAGGATTTATCCTTTGGTCGAAATGAAAACTACAGGTGAAACCTTCATAGCCTAAAACAGTCTCACAAGGGAGGGTAAAAACCTATTTTCGGACTAAATTGAAGCGAAAAAGTACTATTTGTATGATTTATTATAAATTGCTTATATCTGCGCTTTATAAAAAAGTAAAGAAATAATTATTTTTGTAGCAATTTAGTTTTTTGAAACATATTTAAATTGGGTTGCGTTTTAAAAGACAGAAACGCAACAGCATTAATTTTTACCCACCCCACAATTTCCGTAACTATTCAGCGTAATCTATTAAACTACCGAAGCACAACTCGTTCTCAAACCTTGTACTGAACATAGTGAAGTATCTGTTTGGGAACGAATTGGCAATGGAAACTACATTCGTGGGTTCACTCATTAGAAGGCTTTTGTCAAGGACAAAATATCTCCGGTCGCAAAAATATCTACATTTTCACGTTTTGAATACCCCTCCAAGTACGGAATCGCTCTTACTGCTGTTTACGAAAATGACTATACCGTTCACGTTTATCTACGCCCGTGGTATTTCGCAATTGTTTTGGTATCGTTCTCATCCGCACCATTCACCCATCGGGATCAAGGCTTTGTGAAAGACTTTCTCACCGCCCCTGACTTATCTTCTGTCCCAGAAAACCATCGGTTCCATACCAGTGTCCAATCGTTATTCACAGAATATTCGGCTCTACGGCCAAAACCTCACGGCTCATGGTATGGGCAGATCAGAATGGAATATTCTTTTTCGCCGATTCCTTTACCGGCACAACTCATAATAAAAGGTGGAACAACTTCCAATCAGGTTTCATGGATTGGTTACCTAACCCGCAACCGGTTCCTTGCACCACCTAATCTGCTTGCTACCCAAACATTTTTTTCTCGTCGTAGTTTACTTGCTCCTTTATTATGTAATAACATGCCCTGGCCAGCTTATTGCTCAAGGCTTTCGTTGCCAGAACTACATGGCTCTTTGACGCCTTCCTCTGATGCCATTTCCTTCCCTTTTCGCAAAATCTTACGTGAAAATGCGCTGCCTCCACATACGCCCACGCAAGGTATTTATTCCCGTTCTTACGGTTTCCTTTCCCTTTGCTCTTACCATTCGATAATTTTTTTGCCGATACGCATCTGCAATAAGATGAATACATCCCCACATCACTAAATCGCTCTATGTTCCCAGTCTCCAGCATTATCGTCATTGCCAGGATTTCGCCTATCCCAGGCACCTTGAGCAATTTCTTATACGGCTTCTTTAGCTTCACCTCCTTTAATACCGCTTTCTCTATCTTGTATATCTGCTTATTTAATACCTCTATTACCTCGTGATCGCACTGTGCTGACATGGTCAAATGCACGTCGCTGAACATCCCCATTACCTCTTCGTTACTCAGCTTCTTTATCGTATCACCGCTTATCGGTACTCCTTTGTTACGGTTTACCATCGTTTGCATACTCAATATATGCGCTGTCCTTTGTTGTACCAACATCATCCGCTTCCTCAGTAAATCCCTCACTGACCGCGTCTCTTTGGGATAAATATATCCCTCTGGTAATATCTTTAACCGTAACATCTTTGCCAACCAAAACGAATCCCTCGTGTCGTCAATGTACTTTAATCCCTCATACTGCTGCATTGCCGATGTATTTGCCAGGTGTACCTGATAGCCTGCCTCCATCAGACCATCCACTATCCAGTACCAGTTAAAGGTCGATTCTACTACTATACCCTTTATTTCTTTTTTGTATGGCTCTAATACGCGCTTTATTTCATTGATGTCATTACGGTTTCTCCTCTTGAATACCTTCCGATCCTCCTCATCGAGTATTCCAATATAATTATTATCACCATGTAAATCTATTCCTACGAAATATCCCATTGCTCGCTCCCTCCTTACTTTGTTATTATTTAACAATCGCCTTTCACGGTATCCTCCATTTTACCATGAAGAGTGCGCTCGGAGGTGCCTTCTATATGATTATCAGGTTTGCAACCTGAACCAAACGTTTTATACTTTCAATCCAGCCTTCTATTAGCAGAACAAATGACAAATAAATTCCAGATTCCAAACAGTCATCATGTTTCATTTGCAACACCCGGAAACGATGAAAATGGTTTTATAACCCTATCGTGTTGTAGTATGTGTACTTAAACTATTTTTTTGTAGTCTTACTTTAGAGTCGGAAACATCTGGCATTTCTGTTTCTGTACCGGTTCAAATGTATAGGGCCATCCAAAAAGTATCAGCTTGTCATTGCAAGGGTCTCTCAGCTTGTCATTGCGAGGGTCTTTTCCGAAGCAATCAGTATACTACGAGATATTTCGTGACGTAAGAAACGCCATATCGCAGGAGAAGCAAATTAAGGGTGGCTCAAGGGCTTAAAAAATAGAATTAATTAATGGAATGAATGCAGGATGGAAGGATCTCTATGACGGTTTATGAGATTGCTTCGGAAAAGACCCTCGCAATGACAAGCTGAGACCCTCGCAATAACAAGCTGATACCCTTGTAATGACAAAATAAGTCACCAGTCATCATGTTTCATTTGCAACACCCAGAAACGATAAAAATGGGCTTATAACCATATCGTGTTGTAGTATCTGTATTTAAACTATTTTTTGTAGTCTGATTTTCGAGTCAGGGATTTTGTGCATTGGAATTTTACCGCAGTACATGGCCCCATTATACGCATAAACTCATAGGTTCAGGTTGCAAGCCAATGTCATTAAGTTAAGAATTATTGTAACACTTTGGTTTTTAAAAAAAACGTATTACCGATAAGCTCCGTAGGAGCAACCTGTTTGTAGATAGGATACCATAACAGATCGTAGAGACAGGTTTGAAACCTGTCTCTATAATCAGGAGCGGCCTGTCTTCCTGTCAATCATATACAGGCCGCTCCTACGGAGCTATTTACCTGTTGAATTTTATTGCGCTACAAACAGACCGCCCCTAAAGGGGCTACATTGTTTTTTATGTCCCCTTGGATTTTTCAAATATAGTCAAACAAATAAGGTTTTCGAAAAATTTACACACCCCCGGCCCCTCTTTTTAGGGGGGAGATAAGAAGTCCCCTCTATCAAGAGGGGATTTAGGGGTGTGTTTGATAATATGCCTAGTCAAATAAATCTGTTTTTTAGAAAGCCATTTTATCGCCAAATCTCTAAAATCATATTTGTTTGGCTATAACTAAGGCACTGTCCAAAAATAATTTGGTATTTTTATTAATTTAGTTAAGTGAAATTGTATAATTCCAATCTGGCAAGACACTGTGTTTGTTTATGTTTATTTCTTTCATTTGGTCATCAGTGATTTTGATTCCTTTTTGGTATTCTTTCTCGTTAAGAATGGTTTGTACGAGAAGACCCGCTGTTGTTGTAGTGCCAGCAATTAAACTTAGCATAACATCATAAGACCTCAAAGGATTCCCCTCCCAATTTTTACTGATAAAACTAAACAGACGATGTTCTACCGGATTCCATTTTGATGCTCCTGAGGGATAGTGGCAAATCCTGATGGAGAGTCCGTAAACTTTACAAATATTTTGATAAAGCGCATATTTCCACAACCGGGGACGAAATCCGTTGCTCCCTCCTGCGTCACAAAGAATAAGGAGTTCTTTTGCGCATGGATACCTCTTCCAACCAAATTCATCCAGCCAAATCTTAATTGACTCGACTGCAAATTCCGGTGTGTCATAGGACGTACCAACAATAACTGTCCCTAAATTAGTCAGCAATTCATAGATACCAAACGGACATCCAACACCAATTGCCTGAGAACGAAAATCATGGGCCAAAACTTCATTTACTATTTTTGTCCACGCCTTGCCCTCATTTCTGAAATTACCTATCAATTCCTTTTTCTTACTGTCAACACTGATTATTGGCTGACCAGAATCTTCAAAATACTTTTTTGTCTCATTAATAATTTCAAACTGTCTATTACGGTCCGGATGACGTGTCTCTGCTATCGTTTTGCGATTTACTCTCAGAGAATAATCCATGTCCTTAAGAAGCCTACTAACTGTTGTTGCACATACGCTTACACCTCTATCACCGCATTCTTTTTTTAGAGTACGTGTGCTTCTTCTCGTCCATATTTTTCCTTTACCCATTGGGTCTCCTGCAGTATCGCCCTCCATCAATTCTTCAAGAAGTTTTACCACATCAGTTTTTTTTTAATCGAAGAACGACCTGAACCAACCTTACGTATCCGTCCCGGTGTAATGTTCTTACTCGAAAGTTCCCGACGCCCCTTGGCAATTGTTTTTACATTTATGCCGGTTAGCTGTGAAAGTCTTAAATCGCCGCCATGTCCCAGTTTCATTGATTCTAAACCAAGATAAAGCCGTTTCTGCCTTTCATCAAGTATGGAAAGAAATGTCTGCAGGCAATCCGTAACCACTTCACTCCCAAAGCCGGGAATTAATACCTTTTCTTCCTTACAAGCACACAACATGATTGACTGTTTACGTCTGGCGAGTTGATCCGTACCTAACACCTTGGAGATATACAAATATTCTCCGGCAATCTGCTCGCGCAAGACCCTTCCAGATACCACTAATTGAGTCAGTGCATTAAAGACTCGCACATGTACCAGCGTTTGAAGCTCCGAGGCAAAATAACCTTCCTGGGATTTATTAATGATGGCCTCGAGAGTATCTACAAGACTTCCTTGTTGAGAAAAATATATTTGATTGAAACTCCAAATGCCATATTTATTATAGCTTGCAAGTGTATCCAGTGTATGGTATTTGCCCGCATGGGAATAACTCGCACGATGTCCGAGCGATTTTAGCTTCCTGAAAACCGTTGCTTTTGAAGTCGTTCCCAAAGCTTCTTTGATACTGTCCAGAGTTAAAACGACATCCCTGCTGAATAGTCCCAAGAGCTTGCGATGAGAATACTTAGCTAAACGCATAATGACACCATTAGGATTAATACGCCGGATAAAATACCACTTAATCCTAATGTTATCATAATGGCTGGAGGGTGTCAATGCCTATATTTACTAGTTGTAACGGCTATTACCGTGACATACACAAAGACACTGCAACGATACTATTGGTACTATACAATACCATGTTATTTGTGGTCGCTCCCATAGCTAAGATTTTAAAAGACATAAACAACGGGGATCAGGTTACAAACCTGCTCCCACCCGAACCATCCAAGAGTGTACATCCCGAAAGACGCCATCATAAATTCATCTACGGCTTTACCGTTGCCTCATACGAAAAATCCTCCCCCCTCGTCATAGACCCCATCCTCGAATACTCCACCTACCTTGGAGGAGGCGACACGGATCATGGCTATGGCATAGCGGTGGACGGCGCGGGGTCTGCCTATGTTACCGGATATACTGAGGGCAACGGCCTCCCAATCGTGGGAACAACGACTCCTCACGGCGGCAGTTATGACGCCTTTGTCACCAAGCTTGGCACATCGGGCAGCAGCATCGAATACTCCACCTACCTTCAGAACTCCTGATCTGGTGGAATTTGATTTGATACCAGATTATATACAAGGCGCAGATTTGTGCCTGGGAATAATGTTTCGGAACTATTAAGAACATCGCATAATTGCTGAACATATCT